>VEPI01000169.1:0-23673 GCA_012026935.1 Melioribacter sp.
GACACCAACTGTTAAAAAAATTATTTCAATGCTTGTTCAATATCCGCAATCAAATCTTCAACATCTTCAATACCAACAGAAAAACGAAGAAGTCCATCCGTTATGCCTAACTTATCGCGCTCTTCTTTTGGGACGGAAGCGTGCGTCATAGATGCGGGATGACAGAGTAAACTTTCAACTCCGCCTAAACTTTCTGCAAGAGTAATTACTTTTAATTTACTTATCACTTTTTTTGCGTTATCAAGACTTCCGAAATCCACCGAAATCATTCCGCCGAATCCGCTCATCTGCTTTTTTGCAAGCTCATGCTGAGGATGAGATTTAAGTCCGGGATAAAAAACTTTCTTTGCATAAGATTTTGTTGAAAGATATTCTGCAATCTGCATTGCGTTTTGGTTATGCTGTTTCATTCTAACAGCAAGAGTTTTAGTTGCGCGGAGTGTAAGCCAGCAATCGAAAGGAGAAGGGACAGCACCAACTGCATTTTGCAAATACCTAAGTCTCTCGTGGATCTTTTCATCATTTGTAATCAACATTCCGCCTACAACATCGCAATGCCCGTTCAAATATTTTGTGGTACTATGCAGAACAATATCAGCGCCCAGCAGTAACGGCTTTTGAAAATATGGAGTCATAAAAGTGTTATCAACAACACAAATAAGATTTTGATCTTTGCAAACTTTTGCAACCGCATGAATATCAGTCAGACTCAGCATCGGGTTAGTCGGCGTTTCAATGTAAACTATTTTTGTATTCTTCTTAATTGCATTCACGATATTTTCAGTATCACTCGTATCAACCCATGAAAAATCCAGTCCGTAATTTTTAAATATCAATTCCATTATTCGGTAAGTGCCTCCGTAAACATTATCGGATACAACTAAGTGATCGCCGGATTTTACTAATCCAAGAACTGCTTGAATAGAAGCGAGTCCCGATGCAAAAGCAATTCCGTACTTCCCTTTTTCAAGAGTTGCAATATTTTTTTCGAGAGACTGCCGCGTTAAATTATGAGTGCGCCCGTATTCATAACCTTTATTAACACCGAGAGCCTCTTGAGCATACGTTGATGTTTGATAAATCGGCGTTGTAATTGCACCGGTCGTCGGATCGGGAGTTTGTCCCGCATGAATAGCATCTGTTGAAAATCCCATTTTATTCCCGTTATTAATTTTTAATCTGTTCTATGTGTAAAAAATTCTTGAAGAAAATCATTCATTCACGTTTCACGTCTTCCGTTTCATCATTCAAAATCTATAAGATCATAACGCGTAATAATATCCGTAACCCTTCCAAAATCCGATACTAAAACTGCATGGGCATCTTTCAATGCACGCCGTACTTCACTCATACTTGATTTCGCATCCATAACAAGAAAACTTTCTTCCATAGCATCTTTAACTTTTTTATCCAAAATGTTTTTATCATCTAATATTCTTGAAATAAGTCTGCTCTCGCGTAAACTTCCAACCGGACGCAGCAATTCGTTAAGTACAGGTATATACGAAAATCCTTTTTCATTCATGATCTTTACTGCATCTCTAACAAGAATTGTATCATGAACGTAAACAATATCTTCATTTCCTTTTTTCTTTTTGGCATAGGAAATATCACGCAGCGTTTTAATTTCAGCATCCAGCATTCTGTTATCTCTCAACCATTCAATATTGTGTCCTTTTGATAAATAACGTTCGCCCGTGTCGCATACAATAAAAACGATCACATCATTTTCGGATAATTCTTTTGCGGTTTCCAAAACAACATGAACAATTGTTCCGGTACTCCCTCCGCAGAAAATTCCTTCTTCTTTTGTAAGTCTTCTTGCAGCGGCAAATGATTCTTTATCACTTATGTTTATAATTTTATCAATGTACCGGAAGTGAACATTTTCTGGAAGACAATCCTGCCCGATGCCTTCAACGAGATACGGGGTACCTTTAATGATCTCACCGGTTTCTTTGTAATGTTTGAATATTGAACCGAGCGGATCAGCACCAATTACTTTTATGTTTGGATTTTTTTCTTTGAGAAATTTTCCCGTTCCGCTTATTGTTCCGCCGGTTCCAATACTGGAAATAAAATGAGTGATCTTTCCTTCTGTCTGATCCCAAATCTCAGGTCCTGTTGTTCTGTAATGCATTTCCGGATTTGAAGGATTTGAATACTGATAAGCAAAAAAAGCTCCTGTCTCTTTTGAAATTCTTTTTGCTACATTCACATAATAATCCGGGTGATCAGGTTCGTAAGTGTTTGGTACAACTATAACTTCGGAACCGAATGCTTTTAGATAATTAATTTTTTCAGAACTAACTTTTTCCGTGCAAACAAAGATGCACTTATAATCTTTTACAGCCGCAGCTAATGCAAGTCCGATTCCTGTGTTACCGCTTGTTGCTTCAACGATACAACCGCCCGGTTTTAATAATCCGCGCTTCTCGGCATCAATAATCATATTGTAACCAATACGGTCTTTAACACTTCCGCCGGGATTTGCAGATTCGAGTTTAGCAAAGATCTGCGGTTTAAGACCTTTATTTATTTTGGATAGTCTTATCAGCGGAGTGTTACCGATCAAATCAAGAATAGAGTTTTTATATTCCAAACAAAATATCCTTTCGTTCAAAAGGTTGATACTAATAATTGCAATGAAAAATTAATTAAATATATTTTGGAATTCTATGTAAACAACATTCAATACTTATGATTTAGTTCCAATGTTGGAACAAATCTCTTGATAATAGATGTAAAATAAGCTAAATAGTATCAGTAAATGATCGAATGATTTTCTTACATTAATAGTACTGCAGTGCTTTACGAATGTGAAGAAATTAATAGACGAGAAATTGATATGCGAAGAATGAATAACGTTTTTTTAATAAATACAAGAAGCGATTTATTCAGACAAATATTAATTGTAATAGTTGTATTTATTATCCATTCAAGTTTTACGCCCGCCTTAAATTCAATAAATCCGGTGAATGACGCCGGATCTAATTCGCAAAAAGAATTTTCCATTAATGCCGCTAATCAAACCGAAAATAATTTATCAACTCAAGCAGTAAATAATATTGATTTGGATACTTTCGACTTTGACTTATTAGACTATGATGACTATGTAAAATTGCATAGAATACTCGACCATTCTAATATCAACCTATATATAAATCATCTGCCGAAAACTTTTATCACTAGAAAAACATCCCCACTCAATAACTTATTCCCTCAATATCCTCCAATGGCAAAAGTCATTCGATTGAAAATTTTTTTGATCTGATTTCTTTTTCCGTTACTTACTAATTTATTGAGTTTGCGTTAGCATATTTTAAAACGCATCTCCTTCTACATAATTCTTAAACGGAGTACAAAAAAATGAGAAGTCTTCTAATTTTAAAGTTTATGATTCTTTCATTCGTGTTTATACTTGCTCAAAGTTTTTTATCCACAGGTAAAGATTCTAAAAATGTTAAAGATGAAATGATTTCATACTTTCAAGCAGGCGGCACCGATTGGAAAGCACCAACTTATGCCGATAAATTAAAAAACCCTTTGGCAGCAGATGCAAAAGCTGTAAAGGACGGCAAAAATTTATTTACTACCAATTGCGCCAGTTGCCATGGTGATAAAGGTGACGGCAATGGTCCGGCTTCTGCAACTATAAACCCAAAACCAAAAAATCTTACATCAAAACAAGTTCAGGAACAATCGGATGGAGCTATATTCTGGAAAATCACTACCGGTAAACCGCCAATGGTTTCCTGGCAATCAGCTTTAACAGAAAAACAACGCTGGTCATTAGTCAACTATATCCGTCAACTTAATAAAAAATAATTTTTTCGAAAGGAGTAAAATATGGATTCTAAAAAAAACACTATTGTTAATAGTTTGCTCTTTCTTTTAACTGTTTTTTTATTTTTTTCAAACCAAACGCAGGCAATACCCAGTTTTGCGCGGCAAACAGGAATGTCGTGCAATACTTGTCATACAATTTTCCCCGAGCTAAATGCTTTTGGAAGACAATTTAAGTTAAACGGATTTACTTTAGTTGGTATGGAAACGATAAAAGCAATGTCAGATAGTGAAACAACTATTTTAAGTTTGCCAAAGTTGTCTCCATTTTCTGCAATGCTTCAGGCATCATATACTTACAAAAGTAAAGAGCAGCCGGGAACACAGAATGGAAATATTTCTTTCCCTCAGCAGTTAAGTTTTTTTGTGGCAGGAGCTCTAACACCAAAAGTCGGCAGTTTTATTCAAGTTACATACAGTGATCAAGATGGATCTTTTGGAATAGACAATGCAGAAATTAGATATGCAGACCAAACAGAATTAGCCAGTGAAAGTTTCACTTACGGTATAACATTAAATAACAATCCATCAGTTCAGGATTTATGGAATAGTACACCTGCATGGAGATTCCCTTATGCAGGTTCATCTGTATCTCCCGAACCATCTGCTTCTCCTTTGATTGACGGAGGATTGGCACAGAATGTTGCCGGAATTGGAGTCTTTAGTATGTGGAATAATTTGCTCTATACTGAAATCAGCGTGTATAAATCAGCTCAGCAAGGAAGTCCTAACCCGCCAGATAGTACATCATCCGGAATACTAAAATCATTAGCTCCTTATTGGCGTGTAGCTCTTCAAAAACAATTTGAAGATTTTTACTTAGAATTAGGAACGTTTGGTTTATCTGCAACAATGTATCCGGCCGGTGTAACAGGATTAACAGATCAATATTCAGATGTTGGATTCGATCTGAACTTTGAAAAAGCCTTTGGCACTGATATGTTATCGGCACGAGGTTCATTGATTCATGAATCACGAACTCTTGATGCATCGGTTGCTAACGGAGAAGCATTCACGACTTCCGGGAATTTAAATTCTTTACGTTTTGTTGCAAATTATTATATGCATTCACAGATCGGATTTTCATTAGGATATTTTTCGATGACGGGAGACGGTGATAATATTTTATTTGCACCTACAAGTGTTTCCGGAAGTGCAAATGGATTACCCGATAGTAACGGCTTCACTGCAGAATTTGACTATCTGCCATGGCTGAATACTAAATTAGCTATTCAATATGTTGCTTATAATAAGTTTAACGGCGGAGATAATAATTACGACGGTCAAGGAAGGAACGCTTCTGATAATAATACTTTGTACTTGCTGTGCTGGGTAGCGTTTTAATTTTTTCCAAAAAAGCCCCGGTTATGGGGCTTTTTTTTGAAATGTTTTATTCAGTTATTTTTGTTCGGTAAAAAGTTATGATGGTTTTGATTATACTAAATTATTTTTTTCAAGCCAGTCATCATTATAAATAGTTGAGAAATATTTATAACCGCTGTCGCAGATAATTGTAATAATATTTGCTTCGCGGTCTAATTTTCTAGCAAGATGAACAGCCCCGCAAATATTTGCGCCGCTCGATCCGCCGGAAAGAATTCCTTCCTCGAATGCAAGTTTCTTTGTCCAGCCAATTGCTTTTTTATCATCTATCTGCATCATGTCGTCAAGAAGATCAAGCTGAGCAGTACCAATTAAGAACTCATCGCCCATTCCTTCAACCAAATAGCGCGTTGGTGTTATCATTTTTTTATTCTTGAACCAATCATAAAATACAGAGCCAACCGGATCAAGACCAATTAATTTTATGTCATGATTTTTTTCTTTAAGATATTTTCCGGCACCGCACAAAGTTCCGCCTGTACCAATTGCTGCAATAAAGTAGTCAATCTTGCCTTCCATCTGTTCCCATATCTCCGGTCCGGTCGTCATGTAATGAGATTCATTATTATCTAAATTATTATGCTGATCAATGTAATAAAGAGATGAATCTTGTTTAGCCAAATTAATTGCGTATTGATTATAAGAATCAGGATGTTCCGGCGGCAACTTTGCATCCACTTTTACAACATCAACACCGAGAACTTCCAACATCTTAATTTTTTCTTTGCTGGTTGTATCACGGATTACAATTTTCAACTTGTAGCCTTTTTGCCGGCATACAATTGCAAGACCCATTGCGGTGTTACCCGAAGAGTTTTCTAAAATGGTATCACCGGGTTTTATCTTTCCATCTCTTTCGGCTTTTTCTATCATATACTTAGCAATCTTGTCTTTTATACTTCCGCCCGGATTCATAAACTCCAGCTTAGCCCATATTGTTGCTTTCAGTCCTTTGGAAATATTGCCAAGTTTAACTATCGGTGTCCTGCCGATTGCATCTATTATACTTTCGTAACGATTATTTCTCATTTTTTCCCATCAATTAATTAGAGAATATCCCCGTAAAAATTCTTCGGCAGTCATTCGCTTTCTGTTTTCCGGCTGAAGTTCGAGGATTTGTAATACACCATTTTTTGTCTGAACGAAAATTTCTTTTTTGGTCTGAATAAAAGGCAATTGAGAATTGCGAATGGCAAATGGCGAATTAATATTTGAATTCTCAATTATCAATTCGCCATTCTCAATTAGTTTAGTTTTGAATATTTTATATGTTTTACCGTTATGACTGAAAAATGCACCCGGATAAGGTGAAAGTCCACGCACCAGATTGTGAATTTCAAACACACTTTTATTCCAATTAATCTCACAAATTTCTTTTGTGATCTTTGGTGCTGACGATGCCGTTGAATCATTTTGTTTGGTGAGAGAATAATTACCGGAATCAATTAAAGTAATTGTTTTAAGAACTACTTCGGATCCCAGTTTCATCATTTTATCATGAAGCGAGCCAAAATCATCTTCGTCATTGATTGGAAGATTTTCTTGTAATATAATATTCCCGGTATCAATTTTATCTTCAAGAAAAAAAGTAGTTACTCCGGTTAGTTTATCTCCGTTAATCAATGCCCATTGTATTGGTGCTGCACCGCGGTATTTAGGAAGCAATGATCCGTGCAGGTTGAATGAACCTTTAACCGGAATTGAATAAATTTCTTTTGGAAGAATACGAAAAGCTACAACAATGAATAAATCCGGTTTTAGTTCTTTAAGTGTCGAAATAAATTCCGGGTCTTTAAGTGAAACCGGGTTATAAACCGTTATTTTATTTTTCAAGGCAAATTCTTTAACCGGCGAATAAGTAACACGTCTTCCCCTGCCGCGTTCTCTATCGGGAACCGAGACAACTGCAATTACTTGATGCTTACTTTCTAATATTTTTTGAAGTGAGGGGATTGCAAATTCCGGTGTGCCCATAAAAACAATTTTCATTTTCAACTCATCAAAAAAATAAGATGGGAAATTTTCTGAACTGAATTAAATTTCTGTGATCGGGTAATCAATCTCTACTTCTCTTTTAATAATGTTAGACAAACCTTTTTGCAAATTCTTCTTAACACTTTCAGCCACACGGTCAGGAATCATTTTGCCTATAAGATGATCATACTCGTGAAGAATTACTCTTGCAAGTAAATCATCGGCATCAGTTTCAATTATATTTTCATCCGAATCCATATAACGAACTTTAATTGATTCCGATCTCTCAACTTCGGCACGAATTGTCGGCAAACTTAAACAACCTTCTTCAATAATTATTTTTTCATCGGATTGTAATACAATTTCAGGATTAATCATTGCAACGGGCTTAAAATTATCATATCCTTCAGTACCGTTAAGATCTAAGACAAAGATAGAATCACGGTAACCGACTTGATTAGCAGCTAAGCCTATTCCGCGTGCATTGCGCATTGAATCGAACATATTTCTAATCTTATCAATAGTCTCATCACTAACGGCATTAACTTTTTGTGCTTTTTGCCTAAGTATTTTATCACCATAAACTGTAATTGGTATAATAGACATGTTACCTTTCAATTTTACTGTTCAACTTTAATTGTATCTGCGTTTAGATCTTTGAACAAACTTACTTGAGTTGAATAGAAAAGCATTCTCACTAACAATCGAAAGATAATTAACATTTGCTGAAGAATAAAGATGATGGTAAGAAAATAGAATGGAGTTCTGGGAATAAATCTTCCTATTACATTATAGACAACAGCGCCAAATGCACCTATAATTGCAACAACTAAAAAAAGAACAAATATTTTATTAAAATTATTTTTAAGAAATACGACCGCATTATAAATCTCTCTAAGTATTTGTGTCTTATCTCTGACCGCCATCGAAATCTTTGAGTAATCCGAAATTATTGTTACAATTCCGATAAAGAAAATCATAAGAACATATCGAATGAATTTGCTTATAAAATCCAGAATAACATTCTCAGAGTTTTTTAAAAGCAAGGTTATTAATTCTCCGGTGTAGTCGTTAATCTTAAAAGCTGCGGCAAAAAATAAAAGTGAGATCAAAAGTACTTTAACAAATCTTGCAAAGTATCTTACTCCTCCAAAGAAAAAATCAACCGTATGATTTTTATCAGGTATGTGGAATACCGAAATCAATCCGCCCAGGAAAAAAGTTTGCATCAAAGCATAAACCCCTACGGCAAAATAAATACCAAGCGGTAATTGATCGAGCTGGATGGAATACAAATTTCTAAATTGAAGATACCAGAAGTAATCGAAAGAATGAGCAAGATGCTCGCTTGTTAACGAAGTCCCGAGATTATCCATTAATATATTGAAAACAGGAACGGCTAAAACCAAGGCTGAAATTGCATTCATTGCCCACATCAGAACAACAAATTTAACGTTGTGAAATACGGAACGTGCGCCTTGAATTAATATCTGTTTAATACTGTCAATCATCCTATACTTCCAAGAACCATTAATGCGTTTTGTATCCAGAAGAAAAATCTAATTGAAAGTGAAAGTGATGCCCAAACTCTATTTGTAACGGTAAATGAATTATTAGCAAAATTAATATCAAGTAAATTTTTTCTGTGCGGATCTACCTCGGCAGCAATAACTTCATTATTTGTTTTGAATTTTAAAATCTTCCATCGTTCTATCCCGTCCCACTTTTGATAAAGAGTGTCTTTATCAGTATAAAGAGCTACGTCATTTTTAAAAATACCGTCACTTAATCTTTCCACCAGAACTTCATATTCATTATTAAATGATTTTTTTATGGAAGTCACTTTATAATC
The DNA here is from genome assembly GCA_012026935.1 of Melioribacter sp. Taxonomy (GTDB): domain Bacteria; phylum Bacteroidota; class Ignavibacteria; order Ignavibacteriales; family Melioribacteraceae; genus Fen-1258. The sequence goes on from VEPI01000169.1 coordinate 9,056, forward strand.
AAATGTTTTTGGGGTTCTGTAAAATTCATCAAAGAACCAGTTCATATCTTCGCTGCAATTACGTTGAACAATATTTATAAAATCGTTTCCCCGCGGATGTCTGTATTTATATTCATCGTAATATTCTTTTAATATTTTCATCATCTTATCGTGTCCGAGATATCTTTCCAAAGTGTGAAGGACTAATTCAGGTTTGTTGTAAGAATTTACTACATAAGAGAGCCGTGTTGGAAGTTTAAAAGATGTATCTGCGATGGAACCGATAGTCAAATTTTTATAATAGCTTGTAATACTTCGGGCAGCTTCGGGTACTTTCACATCAACGAGTGTATAGATAAGCGGTATTTCATTATAAGATAGAAAATTAAGTCCGAATACAGGAATATAAGTTGCGAACTTAAAAGTTTCTAAAATCTCAGGTTGATAGTAATACATTATTTTTGTAGAAATATATGAAGTGAATCCTTCATCAAGCCAAGCTTCATAGACCTCATTGTTGGCAATCAATCCGTAAAAAAACTGATGCGAGAATTCGTGTGTGACTAAATATTCCGGTTGTCCGGCAGATTGAGGTGCAAAAAGTTCGGCACCAACGGTGAATAATGTCGGATATTCCATTCCGCCGGATGCGGAAGTTCTTGGAACATCAATCAGAGAAACATTTTGATAAGGATAGATTCCGATATTATTTTCAAAATACTCTAAACAATTTTTTACAGCAGTAAAATAACGGTCAAAATATCTTTCTCTTTCCGGCTGAACATAGGCTTGAATTGTTATTGTTGAACCGTCTTTGCGCGTATAAATATTATTTCGGAGAAGAATTTCATCCGAAGCAAGCCATACAAAATCATGAACTCCTGATTGTACGAAATTATAAGTTGTGTTCAGGTCATCGGACGTTTTAGATTTTTCAACACCGGTAGCGGCAATTGTAAAATCTTTAGGTGTTTTTATTTTTACTGCGTAATCGCCAAAGTCAGAGTAAAAATTTAAATAGGGATGATACTGACTGCAAACCCATTTCCCGTTTTCAAAAACACCAACTTTAGGAAACCACTGAGAAACAAAAAAGAAATTCCTTCCCGTCGCATAGCCCATCCTTTTAACAGAGCGCGGAATCCTCATAGTGTATTCAAAATTTATTCTTACACTATCTCCCGGTTCAATAGTTTTATTTAATAAAACTTTTGCTACCGTACTATCATGCGGATTAGCAATTTCAGGCTGGAAGTAAATTAATTGCAATGATTCACCATTTACCCTGAGTGATTTGATATCAATTTGAGTTTGAGCCTCCGGAGTAAGTGAATATGCTTTTGCGAAAAGAGTATTATTGCTTTTATAAGCGTTCGCATAAAGATGAAATTGAATCTCAGATGTTGAGAAGCTGGTTTTGTTAATCCAAATTATTTCCTCTTTAACTGAAACTGATTTGGATACCGGATAGAATTCCACTTCAAGATTATAGTTAGCAATACGATTTACTTTATCATATTCAGATTTAAGTAATCCATTTCGATATAACTCAGTTGAATTAGAAATATTTTTTTGAACAGTTCCAAAATCATAAACGGAAAAATATAGTAAGCCGGAGAGGACTAATTATAATATAAACGGGAATAATCTTTTCATCGTGACTTCAAATTAAACAGAAGGACGGTTTAATTCAATCGAAAGAAAGTTAAAAAAAAGTCCCGCGTTCACGGGACTCTCTTAAATTACTGTTTACTTTAAGCTGTAGACTGATTACTTAATTTCAATCGTCTTCGGTTTAACTCTTTCATGTTTAGGAAGTTTTACATTTAGAATTCCATTTTCCAATTTTGCATCAATTTTTTGTTCATCAATGCTTTCGGAAATTTTGAATCTACGATAGAAGTTACCGATTTCAGTTTCTTTCAGCGCATACTTTCTGTTTAGCGCATCATCAAAATTTATCCGGCCCATTATCACTAAATGACCATCTTCTAATTTTATCTTAACATTTTCTTTTGAAACTCCCGGCATTTGAGCAGTTAAGAAATAATCGTCCGCAGTTTCATATATATCAATTAATGGAGCCACCCAAGCTTCTTTTTCAAGAGCTTCATCCCAAGTTTTGTTGGTTTTTACTTCTACCATTTCTTTGTTTTCAGTCATATTGACCTCCAATTTATTTTTGTTTAACAATTATTTTTTATCGTCATCTACAACTTCATAAGATGCATCTTGAACATCACGATCATCCTTTTTATCTGAAGCGGATTGCTGTTGAGAAGTCTGTTGCTGACCTTCAGCATGCGGTTCACCGCCCTGTTGTCCGCCGGTTGGTCCTTGCTGCTGATACAATTTTTGTGCAATCTCATTCCAAACTTTTGTTAAGCCATCAGTTGCGGATTTTATTTTTTCAGTATCATTAGTAGCTAATGCATCTTCAACTTTTTTGATTTCACTTTCAAGCTGATTTTTTTGATCCGGTGTGATCTTCTCTTTCATTTCTTCAATTTGTTTTTTGGTTTGGAAGACAAGATTATCAGCTTGATTTTTTACTTCGACTGCTTCTTTTTTCTTTTTATCTTCTGCCGCATGTTCTTTAGCGGTCTGTTTCATTTTTTCAACTTCATCTTTTGAAAGCCCGCTTGATGAAGTAATCCTAATACTTTGTTCTTTGTTGGTAGCTTTATCTTTAGCCGCAACATGTAGAATTCCGTTAGCATCAATATCGAATGTTACTTCAACTTGCGGAATTCCACGAGGTGCAGGCGGAATACCATCAAGATGGAATTTACCAAGTGTTCTGTTATCAGCAGCCATCGGTCTTTCACCTTGAAGAATATGAATCTCTACCGACGGTTGGTTATCCGATGCTGTTGAAAATACTTCACTCTTTTTTGTCGGAATTGTTGTATTCGCTTCAATGAGTTTTGTGAATACGCCGCCTAAAGTTTCAATACCAAGTGAAAGCGGGGTTACATCAAGTAGAAGAACATCTTTAACATCACCTGCAAGAACACCACCTTGAATCGCTGCGCCGATAGCAACTACTTCATCCGGGTTAACACCTTTGTGAGGTTCTTTTTCAAAAAGATTTTTTACAAGTTCTTGAACTTTAGGGACACGTGTGGAACCACCGACTAATATAACTTCATCTATTTGAGATGCTGTTACATTGGCATCTTTAATTGCACGTTCACACGGTCCTACTGTTCTTTGGATTAAATCATCAACCAATTGTTCAAACTTTGCACGGCTGATATTTAGGTTCAAGTGTTTGGGTCCATCTTGTGTTGCTGTAATGAACGGAAGATTTACATCTGTCTGCATCGAAGATGAAAGTTCAATCTTAGCTTTCTCTGCAGCTTCTTTCAAACGCTGAAGTGCCATTGGATCTTTGCGTAAATCAATCCCTTCTTGTTTTTGAAACTCATCAGCAAGGTAATCAATCAGGCGCTGATCAAAATCATCACCGCCAAGATGTGTATCACCATTAGTTGATTTAACTTCAAATACACCCTCGCCTAATTGTAAAACAGAGATATCAAATGTACCGCCGCCAAGATCATAAACAGCAACGATCTGGTCTTTATGCTTTTTATCTAGTCCATACGCAAGAGCTGCAGCAGTAGGCTCGTTAATAATTCTCTTAACATGAAGTCCTGCGATCTCACCGGCATCTTTAGTTGCTTGACGCTGAGCATCATTAAAATACGCAGGGACAGTAATAACAGCTTCCGTTACCTCTTGCCCCAAATAATCTTCAGCAGTTTTTTTCATTTTCTGTAAAACCATCGCACTGATTTCAGGTGGAGAATATAATCTGTCGCCAATTTCAACACGAGCTGAACCATTATCACCCGCAACCACTTTGTAAGGTACCTCTTTAGCTTCTGTATCAACCTCTTCTCTTTTCCTTCCCATAAATCTTTTAATCGAGAAGATTGTGTTTTTCGGATTTGTAACAGCTTGTCTTTTTGCCGGCTGACCGATAACTCTTTCGCCGGCTTTTGTAAAGGCTACAACAGATGGAGTTGTTCTACCCCCCTCTGAATTTGGAATAACAACCGGTTCATTTCCTTCCATTACCGCAACACAAGAATTAGTTGTGCCAAGGTCAATTCCTATAATCTTTCCCATTTACTTATTCTCCTTTTGAATTATAAAAGAGCTGAAGATATTACTTCAGCTCTATAACTTTTTCATTTCTTTTTCTTTGCTCAATTTTCTTTAACTGAATATTCAGCATACCGTCTTCAAACTTAGCTTCAACTTTTTCGGAATCAACCAAATCAGGAAGCGTAAAGCATCTTTTGAACGAACCGTACATTCTTTCACTTCTAAAGTAGTTATTTTCTTTTTTCTCAGATTCTTTTTTCTTTTCGCCTTCAATTGTTAAAATATTATCTTGCAAAGTGATTTTGATTTCATCCTTTTTTACACCGGGAATTTCAGCGATAACATTTATATTTTCTTTATCTTCGGATATATCAATTCTCGGGTAAAAGTTATCATTTAAATTGAATCCAAAGTTTGGGAAATCATCAAAGTATCTTTGAATTCTATCATGAAGAGTCTCTAACTCTCTGATGGGTTCAAATTTAATGAGTGTCATTTTGGCCTCCTGTTTTTATTATTTGACTGGAATAGTAATTACAATCAGAGTGCCAACGCAGTTTCAGCTTAACTTATTCAAAAATAATAACTTAATAACTATTGCTCTTTAGTATGAGTTAGGAATAATTGTCACGATTTTTAACATTTTATTATACACAATGACCATTTGTCATACTTTATGAAACAACTTCTTAGATTATTGTGTAATAGGAGGATTTGTGTTTAACATTGAAGAATTCGACATCAAACTAGATACTGACTACATAGGAAGAAATTTTATTTATAGTGATGAGGTTGACTCTACCAATAATGTTCTTTTATCTAATAAAGATTTTAATCAGAATGGAACTGTATTGTTAGCTGAATATCAAAGTAAAGGACGCGGACGCAAAGACAGAGAATGGATTAGCAATAGCGGTCAAAATCTTACATTTTCAATTTTGTTAAAAGGTGAAATAAAAGATCAAAAAATTAATTTAATAAATTTAAGCACTGCAGTTGCTGTTGCACAAGCAATTGAAAATCTTTTTCAGTTGGATGTTGAACTTAAATGGCCGAATGATGTTCTTATTCATAAAAAAAAGATCGCCGGAATTTTACTAGAATCAAGCTCTAAAGGAAATAAAATAAGCAGAGTTGCTGTTGGAATAGGAATAAATGTTAATCAGCCAAACTTTCCCGGTAAATTTGATATCGTTCCTACCTCAATTCGAAAAGAATTTCATTCAATTGTAAGCAGAGAAAAATTACTTAGCGAAGTATTAAACAATTTTGAAAAGTTAATTGATCAACTTGAACGGTCCCAAAAGAAAATATTAAACCAATGGCGCAACAGATGTAAAATGATAGGTGAAAGAATAAAGATAGTTGAAGATGATAAAATTAGGACTGGAATTTTTGATGATATAGATGAACACGGATTTCTTCTGCTGAAGCAGGCTGATAAAATTGAGAAAATCCATTACGGCGATGTTAGTCTAAGATAATTGAAAGGAAGTAATGAAAGTATATTTTGATAATGCCGCTACAACGCCTCTACATCCAAAGGTTTTTGAAAAAATGAAACCATTCCTAACTGAGAATTTTGGGAATGCTTCGTCAATTCATTCATTCGGAAGAGAATCACGTGTAGCCGTTGAAGAATCCCGTGAACTAATTGCAAATTTTATAAATGCAAATCCCAGTGAAATTTATTTTACAAGCGGCGGAACAGAAGCGAATAATTTTATTGTATTTGGAATTGCACGATCTGAATTAGCTGAAAGCGGACGTGACCATTTGATAACATCAGAAGCTGAACATCATTCTGTTTATGATTCATTCTTAGAACTTTCTAAAAACGGTTTTATTGTAAATTTCCTTGAAGTCGGAAAAAGTTCAGTAATAAGTAATGATTCGCTTGTGCAAAATATCAATTCAACTACATCACTGATTTCTTTTATGCATATCAATAACGAAACCGGTGCTGTTTCTCCGATTGAACAGTTTTCTTCACTATTAAAGCAAAAGAATATTTTCTTCCACACAGATTCGGTACAAAGTTTCGGCAAATATAAAATTGATGTAAAATCATCCGGTGTTGATTCTATAACTGCTTCAGCACATAAAATTAATGGACCCAAGGGAATTGGTTTTGCATATGTGAAAAGCGGTACTCCAATTTCACCAATTTTGTTCGGCGGTTCTCAAGAGAGAAATCGTAGAGGCGGTACTGAAAACGTAGCTGCAATTGTTGGTTTTGCTGAAGCTGTAAGAATAGCAGGTAATTCCATACAAGAAAAATTTAAGCATGTAACCGAATTAAGACAAAGGTTTATCAATGGAATTTATTCAATAGATAATAAGGGCATCGCAATAAATGGCGGTGAAAATACCTCTTCTTATATTTTAAGTATAACATTAAAATCAAATTATTATAGAAATGATCCTGAAGCAATGTTAATGTTTCTTGATATTAACGGAGTTGCAGTTTCTAATGGCGCTGCATGTACATCAGGAACATTAAAACCGTCGCACGTAATTCTTAGCACAGGTTATTCCGTTGAAGACGCAAAAGGAACAATTAGATTTTCATTCGGCTGGCAGAATACTATTGAAGAAGTAGATTATGCTTTAGAAGTGATGAATCAACTCATCAATAAATTTAAGAAGTAATCTTTACGTCAAGTAAGTTATAAGCTGTGATAACTTTTCGCGCAATTGCTTTCTGTTAACTATAAAATCAAGAAAACCATTCTCAAGTAAAAATTCAGAGCGCTGAAACCCCGGGGGCAAATCTTTTCCGATTGTTTGTTTTATTACACGAGGACCGGCAAACCCAATTAATGCTTTCGGTTCAGCAACAATAACGTCTCCCAGCATAGCAAAACTAGCTGTTACTCCACCAGTTGTAGGGTCAGTAAGCACAGAGATGAACGGTAACTTTGCATCCGACAACCTAGCTAATCGGGAACTTGTTTTTGCCATTTGCATAAGTGAAAAAGCGCCTTCCATCATTCTAGCGCCACCGCTTTGACTAATAATTATTAACGGGGTTTTATCTTCGTAAGCTGCATCAATAGCTCTCGCAATTTTTTCACCGACAACCGAGCCCATACTTCCGCCTATAAAACTAAAATCCATACATGCAAACGCAACCCTCTTTCCTTCAATTTTCCCCGTCCCAGTTTTTATAGCATCATTTAATCCGCTCTTCTTAATTGTTGTAGTAACTCTCTCACCGTAATTTTTTGTATCAGTAAATTCAAGCGGGTCACCGGACTTCATTTTTTTATCAAGTTCCTTAAACGAGCCTTTATCAAACAAGAACAAAATATATTGATCGCTTCCGATCCTGAAATGATAATTACATTTTGGACAACACCATAAATTAACTTCTAATTGTTTATTATGAATTATTTCTCCACAGTCTTCACATTTAGACCATTGCCCGTCCGGGATATCAGTTTTCTTACTATTTGGAGAAATATTTTCTTTTTTTCTTTTAAACCAACCCATTAAGATTTTCTCTTTTCAATGTTCACAAATAAAGTTATCGTTTGATTCGGTTGCTGAGGGTCGTTTGAATAAAGCGTGACGGTTCTCGTTAACTTACCCTCTCTGTTGGCGGTATCTAATTCAATTCTAATATTTCCCGATTCGCCCGGTTGCAAAAGTTTGCTGCTTAATAATGCAGCCGTACATCCGCAAGACGTTTTTACATCACCTATTATTAAAGGAGCTTTGCCTTCATTCTTAAAACTAATTTTTGTTTCAACTACTTTACCTTCTTCAACAGTTCCAAAATCATGCTGAGATAAATTTAATTTTAATTTGGGCGTTTTGCCATCTTTTGAAACCATCGTGTTCTTATCAACAACAACCCCGGTAAAAGTCAATTTGTATTGGGGATTTGCCGGATCGTTCGATGAGATATAAACAAATTTTTCTTGCGGCCCTAATCTATTAGCAGAGTTAAACTCAACTTTTACAAAAGTTTTTTCACCGGGTTTTAAGCTCATTTTTTCCGGGGCTGCCGCCGTGCATCCGCACGAAGCATGTACTTGAATTATTTTAAGTTCGGCCTTTCCAGTATTCTGAATTTCAAAATTATGTGTAACAATTTCTCCTTCAGCAATAGTTCCAAAATCATGGTTATCTGCTTTTGCAAATAATTTTGGTACATCAGTTTGTGAAAAAGAAACCGATACAATTACAAAAACAAAAAAAGAAACTAACCTTTTCATCTTTTCCCTTTTACTATAAATTTCTTGAAATAGTTTGGTTCGAGATAATCGTAATTGGAAGTTAATAAATCGTAGCCTAATAAATAAGCCCATCTACCGATTTTTACAGCGGTTAATTCAAATTCCTTATTTAACGTACTATCAATAAATGAATCCCCGTAAATCAACTCATCCGAAGAAATTAATGATTGCAAATTATTTTTCTCCACTAATTGTAGATTATCAACAACTGCTGTTTTTTTATCATGTTTAATATATTTTGAAAAATAATATTCATCACCGGTAGCATTCATCGCTATAATGAATTTTGTGCCGGTCTTAATATATTTTGAAATATGAAATGCATATGCATCGAATGTTGGAACTGGTATTATTGGAATGTTTGCACCAAACGCCAATCCTTTTACTGTCGAAAGTCCAATCCTTAATCCTGTAAATGAACCGGGGCCCATTGAAACAGCAACTGCTTTACACTGATTTAATTCTACCTGACCGTTTTTCAAAACAGTGTCTATCATTTCAATTAATTTTTGAGAGTGTATGTGCTTTTGCCGATAATTCATTTCAACAAAATTATTATCATCAAATAATAACGCAACGCTGCAGTTTTCACCTGATGTTTCAACTGCCAATATCGGGAAAAGATTATTCATGTCTTACTATTGATATTTCTCGTGATGTATTGTTAACGAACTTAAGATAAATTTGATAATTCCGTTTTGGCAGAATTTCCGGGTACATATTTGACCACTCTATAAAAACAATATTTTCTCCATTGAGATATTCGTGAAATCCAATATCGTAAAGTTCTTCAATTTTTTTTATCCGGTAAAAATCAAAATGTATAAAATTTACTTTATTATGATATTCATTTACGATCGCAAAACTCGGACTAGACACATTTTCGATTCCATATTCTTTACATACATATTTTACAAAAAAAGTTTTACCGCTGCCGAGATCGCCATCCAATAAGATTACGTTACCTTTATTGATTTGCTTTGCAAAATTTTGAGCATTTAAAATTGTCTCTTCTTCAGATCTAATTACAGTATGAAATGGAAAATCCATTAAACCTTACTCTCCATTGTAATCACTGGAAGTATCATTTCTTCCAACGAGATCCCTCCGTGCTGAAAACTATCTTTATAATAACTTAAATATTTGTGGTAATCGGTTGGATAAACAAAATAAAAATCTTCTTTCGATATTATGTAATTAATTGTCAATCCTCGTTTGGGTAACTTATAATCCAGAGGGTTCTTGATAAAAATTGCGTGTTTCTCATCCACTTTTAAATTTCTACCAAATTTAAAACGCAAATTTGGCGATGCTTCTCTATCGCCCAAAACTTTTGCGCCGCGCAAAGTTCTTATACTTCCGTGATCTGTGGTAACAACGACTTTTGCATTTGGAATTGTTGCTATAGCTCTAAATGTGTTAAGCAATGAAGAATGCTGGAACCAGCTGTTGGTCAATGACCGGTACGCCGGTTCATCCGGTGCAATCTCTTTTAATATATCCGAATCTGATCGGCCGTGAGCAATCATATCTAAAAAATTTACGACCACAGCCATAAAATGTGTTTTCTTATGTGATAGAACATTTTGTTCAAATGAACGCCCGACTTCAGGATCTATGATTTTCACATATTTCAATTCATTATTTAATGATATTTTCTTTCTGTTCAACAAATTCTGCAGAAGATCTTTCTCATATTTATTCATACTGTTTTCATCATCACTCATTGTCCCCCATAAATCAGGATAATATTTTTCAATTTCAGAGGGAAATAAACCGGCGAATAATGAATTTCGTGAATACGGTGTTGCTGTCGGAAGTATTGAATAATAATAATCTTTTTGGATGTTGAAAAGATCCTTTAGATGTTTTTCCATTACAAGCCATTGATCTAAACGAAGGCAATCAATTACAAAGTAAAAAATTGGTCCGGCCGATTTTGATAAATGAGGGAAAACATATTTCTCGGTTATCTGGGTGGTGAGATGAGGGACATCTTCACTTCCGGCAGAATCAATCCAAGTCTTGTAATTTTTCTCAACAAATTTGCTGAACTCTTGATTACATTCTTTTTTTTGCTCTGTTAATGTCTGCCTAAGACCAACCTCGGGATGCTCATCAAGTTCCATATCCCAATTTGTAAGTTTCAGATAAATTTCGATCCAATCACTAAAATCCGGATCCATTAAAAGTTGACGAGATATTTCATTGAAGTCGTTAAGATAATCTTTGGCCACATATTCACCGGATATTTTTTTGCTTTCAAGAATTTTTTTGCAGACCATTAAAACTTGCGAAGGCAAAACAGGTTTAATTAGATAATCACTTATCTTGCTTCCTATAGCATCGTGCATTAATGATTCAGCCTCATTCTTGGTTATCATAACGACAGGTATGTTGGGATTTATCTCTTTGATTTGAGCAAGGGTCTCAAGTCCGCCAATTCCTGCCATCATCTCATCAAGGAAGATAAGATCGAATTGTTGATTCTTCACTTCATCCACAGCATCTTCACCGTTGGTTACGGTCTCAACTTCATACCCTTTCTCATTCAAAAAAATGATATGTGAGCGGAGAAGTTCTATTTCATCATCTACCCAAAGGATTTTATTTCTTTTCATATTTTATTTTTTTGTCCGACTAATGTTATTGAATTGCAATTCTAACGTCAACACCTGCTTCGTTAGTTGTAGTGGGTGGAATTCTTGATGCACCTTCCGGTTCAATGCTTGTTCTTCTATAGAAGATTGAAAGAGTTACACGCGAACTCATTACATATTTTATTTTGGGTTCTATTGTTGTGTTTGTTTTTCCTTCTTGTGGTGTACCGTTCTCTTTAAAATTATTCATCTCATAAATTACACTTGAGGTCTTTCCGCTTGTATATGAGAATGATATCTCGAGATCGTTCTTCAATGAGATTCCAAAAAGAGGAAGCTCGAATCCGGATTTAGTGTAACTGGCGGAAATATTAATATCACGGTTAAATGCTTCCGTTACGTTAAGAGTTGTTACACCAAGACTATAAGAAGTTTTTGTTGAAAATCTTAATGTACTCTGGAAGGTTCCGCCGAAAAATTTATCAAAGCTCATTGTAATTCCGGCTAACGGAGAAAAACCATAATCCACCCGTTGTGTTTGAACTTCCTGCACTCCATCCGGATTAATTTTCCATCCTTCACTATAATTAGAAATATAAGCATGATTTATCATCACTCTATTGGCGAAACTGAATATCTTATATTTTTCCAAACCTGTCCAATTAAAAGTCCAATTGGGTCTTGGAATATATTTCATAATGTTGGAAAGGAGAGGAATTTTTGATAAGAATGAAAATGTTTCAAATCCTTTTAGGAATGCATCCGATAAACTTTGTGCCGGGTTACTTGATGTCGGATCATAAAGGTCATGAACTTTTTTAATTCCGTTTCCAAAAAAAGAAAAAATAAATGAGGGCGGTAAACTTAAAAATGATCTATCCAAAGTTCCTGTAGATAGCATATTTGTAATTGAAATATTACCGAGTGAATCTGTTTGTATTGTAGCCGATCTATTAATTCCCCAGCCAACTTTCCAATCCAACTTTAAGTCCGCACCTTCCCACAACGGCCGTGATGTGCTGAATGATAAATCATTTTTCTGACTATAATTATCCTGAATATTTCCACGGGGGGCTCTTGGTCCCAAATCATTTGAGAGGCCTAGCATAAATAATCTTTTCGGACCTTTGCTATCACTTTGATTGAACCCCCAGAAATTATTAAATCCCGTTCCGTCTCCGACAATTCCGCCCCCTGTGTAACTGCTGTTCTGAGAAAAATTAATTGTGATTTGATCATAATCCAGTAATAATGTTTTTATACCAAGCTTTAATAATTCCAATGATGCATTAAGTGTACGCATAATACTCTTCACAGTATCTTTACTAGTAACAATAGTTGAGTCGTTCATTACAATAGTGGAGTCGCTCTTTACAATACTGGAATCTTTTGCCAATTCAGTTTTTACCGGAATATTTTCAGTGTTCTTTTGTACTTGTTGTTCTTGGTTCTGTTGATTACCGCCTCTGCCGCTTCTCCTTCCGCCTGTTCTTCCGCCCTCAGTTTGTTCCGGAATATTTTGTTCTATTTTCTTTTCTTCTTCCCTGAACATTGGCGCAAAAATAGATTTGAGCCTGATTGTTAATCCTGCTGTTATTCTATTTGCATAGCCGGCACTTTTGCCCAACACTCCTTGTGTAAAATTATTTTGCCATTGATAAGTTACTGAATAACTTCCGTTGAGAGTTAGATAACGATCCAGATCCCAAATGGATGGAAGTTTTGGATTTGTTCTTAGGTCAACAGTTTGCTTAAAATTATAATCTTTACCAAATAGCGATCCGCCGAATATATCCCGCCAAATTTCACTTTCAGGCCGTTCCAAATCATTTTCAGTAATTAAGTAAGCAAGCGTTGATGAAATATCAAAATTATAGTTTAACGAAAGGTTCCAGAATCCACCCTCAGTTATTGACCAATTAAAACCTGCTCCACGTGTTGCTACAAAATCACGCAGGATGTTTGGTTTATCAGCCAATGCTCTGTTCTGTGTGAATGATTTCTTTCTACTTGCAGTGATTGAAGATGTAATTGATTGCGGGAGAAAATAAATTTTTACATCACTGTAATCGCTGAATAATTTAAAGAAACTTCCTATAAGCGGAATATCGGCCGGCTTAAAATAATTATCTCTGCTTAAATTAACCGAGTAATTTGCATTTGCATTCCATATCCAGCTATCGGAATTACGAACTGTAGGCGAACTAGAAGTAGAATTATTGTAGTTAAATCCAAATGATAGATTATTAAAAGTATCTCTAATGTACCATACATCAGTTGGTATTTTAATTTTGATGTTAGATAATGTCCACGTTTCAGAAACGCTTAAGGACTGTGATTCATCCTTTAACTTGGCAACTTCTTGTTCAATCGTGACAGGATCATAATTCTTTTCTGTAAGTTTTTTTCTTAATTCATTTTGAGCTTCATCTACTTTAATGTCTGTACCGGGTAAATAAAGCGGATTGGTTGATTGCTGGTTGCGGGAATAGGAAACACGCAGATTACTTCCTGCAAGGTTAAGTGGAATTAATTTTAGAACATCAAGATCAACTGCAACACCCCAATTCAATCTGTCTTCGCGTGTACCGAATCTGTCTGCAAGTTTATGAAAATACGGATTGGTTTGACTCACATTAAAATTAACTCTAATTAAATCTGCTAGTGATAAAGCGCCGCTTGCGCTATAAGCCCATCCGGGAGTTGCATCGGCATCAAGCACTCGTAGTTCATTTACCCAGACACTACCGGAAACAGCTTCATTAGGTGTTCCTTTGTCTACCGGGTTTACAATTCCAATTGTAAAAAATGTTACTTGTGTTAATGTAGGATTTCCTCTTACACCGTATGTATGTCCGGTTTTTCCCGGGACATTAACCCTGAAAGTTTTATTTATAAAAGTACTATCACCCCTAGTCTGAATTTTAATGGCTGTCAGATCGGAAAAAACCATACTAACTTCATTCCATCCGTCGCTTCCGGCTACATAATTATACCGTACCGGCTGGCGATATTCGTAATAGTTTAGCGAGTCCGAACCAAATCTAAGATAAACTTCCGATCCGTAATTATTCTGTTTTGTAGAATCGTAATACGAAACTGAACCCGGTAAATCATTTTTATCTGAGTGAATAAAAAATTTCATCTCTTTATAGTTGAAAAGATCCAAGGGTTTATAGAGATAGCGGACAACTTCACGTTTATCCCCATCTTCCAATTTATTTAGAATAAGATTTAACGCCTGTTCGTTTTTCAACACATTATTATTCGGCTGAGTCCGATCTCTTTCCCTAAAAACTCCGGGAGGTGAAACATACTCAGGATTATCTTCTAAGTTGATTGAAGAAACTGTAAGTACAGTATCATTTAAAGTTACTCTAGGTGGAGATAAAACTTTCTGCCATTGATTTCCAACAAGATTCATTTCAGCAAATCTTAAATGAACCGGCTGCTCAACTCCCGAAACCCAAAATCTTATAAACTCAATTACTGAAAAACTGGGATCTCCATACTTTGCAATAAAATCTTTTAAGGGAATTCTAAATAAATACCATCCGGCATTATCACCGCCGCCTATCACAAATTTATTTACAGAACGATTTGTATCAATTGGTACTTCATACCTAAAATAACTGTTAACACGGTCTAACGTAAAATTTCTATTTAGATCTTCGGTATC
>VEPI01000169.1:23830-30642 GCA_012026935.1 Melioribacter sp.
TCAATTCCAGTATCTTCACCCTCATCTAAAAGATCATTACCATTCTTGTCTTCAGTATCAAGTTTACCGTTTGGAATAACATCTTCGCTAATCTGTCCTAAGTCTATATTTAATTTTAAATTATTTGGGGCTTGCGGAATATTTAACCAAAATTCTATGAACTCAATATTTTCTTCAACAAGATTATTTGCAGTAGAAGAAAGAACTTTCATAATACCGCCCCAGTTTTTATTTTTTTCTCCAAGTGTCGGATTCCAATTGTAGAAACCTTTCTGATCCGGCTGAAAGACAAAATCTAATGTTTGAATTAGCTGTGCACTCGGATCATTATTTACTCTTCTACTTCCATAAATATCTTTAATAGTAACATCGGAAGGTGTTCTATTATACCAATATGTTTTTGCTTTATAAGCCATTTGTTCCAATTCGGTCTTCGATCCGATAAAAGGAAGATTATTAGGAACACTTATATCATGCCATGAGCCGTAAGGCATTCCAAGGGGAATTAATTTTTTCGCGCCTTCAAAATCATCAACGTAAGCTATACTTTTATTATTATCACTTGTTATTGTACTTTTCTTTGTATTGGGATCAGGATTCATGTGAGCATACTCTGCCGTCAAAGAGAAATTAGAAGGGGCGCTGGTTGATATTACTTTATCGAGAGCTTTTGTAATGAACGGAAGATTAATATTTGTTTTGAAATCCGCACCGAATATTGAATTATTAAGCGGTTCTTCTCCAATTCTAACTTTATCACTTAATGTCTGCTGATTCAAATTCAAATATGAAAAACCGAGAGTTGTTTCTTTATCAAATTCATACAGTCCCCGAAATCCAAGCAAAGTTTTAGACGCAAGCTGGAATAAATCATTTTGTTCGTATGAGATTCTTAAATCCGCACCTGGAACTAATGCTTTATCATTGCGGATCAATACTTGACCCAGATTATAATCCACAGTGTAATCAATTCCTTCTTTTAAAAGATTACCATTCAGATAAACCTTTACAGAATTTTCAACAGCTTGAAAACCTATACTATAAACGGAGGTTACTTCGGCGGAATATTCGCCGCTAATAATAAATTTATCTTTTGTTCTATCCTGCTTAGCAAAGGTTACCGTGGTATCATAAACGGCTTGGTACTTTAACGAATCTGGTAACGATCTCGGGAAATCTTTTCCGAACGGCTGCAGTACAGGAAAAATTATCTCACCTGTCGATGGCATAATTGTTCTTGGCGGGAAAAAGTCGAATGCGCCGTCAGGTTGAGCGCTGGTTCCGCTTTTATCTGTTTTATCAAGACCGAATGCCTCAAGAATTTTTGTGCCTTGAAAATTATTCTGAGCTTCCTGTCCCTCGATTTTATACTTCATATCAAGAACAAAACCTTCTTCTTTAACATTGCGTCCGCCTACCGGATATATATTTCTTAATTGCAGACTCCATGCTTTTTTAAATTGAGGTTGAAGGTTTGGCGGTTTTATAAGTTTTAAAACCAACCTTGTTTGGGTTGAACTTTGAAGATCACTAATAAATTCACCATAGTATGCATCATCCGCCGTTGAAGTGCTGTTACCTTCTATATAATATGCAACTGCAATTGCATCTTGTTCTTGTATCTGAGTTTTAAAAGTTATGAATCCGGTTTCAGGATGAATTTCATAATCCCCGGGCTGTAGTAGTACAAATCTTCTATCAATTTCTTGAACACCCGGTATTGTCTGTAGAGTACTATCACGCAGTTCGTCGGAATACAAAGTTCCTTTGCTTCTAGCTGGTAAACTTAAATAAGCATTTGCTTTCCGTTCATTAGGATTGAAAAGACCTGTTACAGTTTTCCAAACTTGAATATCTTTAACATAATAAGCACCAACTACTTCTGGAGTTGCATTACCGTAATATTTATTAAACAGATTTAATTCAGGACTTTGATCAGCATAAACAGGATCTATAAAAAAGTGATTTGGTGAATAATCATAAGCATGAATTTCAAAATTTTGTGCTTTAGCACCGCCGCTTACCGAGACTTCCTGAATTTCACTTTTCTTTTGAGACGCGAGTGCTGTTAAACTAAATGGACCCATTTTGAATTGTGCTTTGATTCCGAATAAAGCTTCACTTCCTCCAACCAAAGGAGAAGTTTGCAGAGATACGTTTCCGGCTTCAATACTTTGAATTATTTCATCATCATAACCGGTGTACTTTATCTTTAATTGATTTTCATATTGGAATTGGCGTTCGGTATTCCAATCTGCACCGATAGTAAGTTTATCACCAATCGTTCCATTTAAATTTATTTGTACTTGTTGCTTAAAGTCAGGTTCATTTCGTGTATTTCCAAGAGCTGAGGTAGTTATTCCTGTTGTTGTTTCATTCCGCCATGCACCGTGAATATCAACTTGGCCGGCAATATTTAATTTGATATGAGGGGCACCAAAAATACTTAGCAGCGGAGTGCTTGGAAGCGGTATTTCAATATTTGTTATATCAGTAATTAATTGAGTTAAATCTTTATTTGTACTTTTTAGTTTGTATTCATAACCCTTTTGTTCCCATACATCGCGTTTGATTGCTTCGAGTTTTAGTTTTATATATTCATCAATTGGAAGCTCTAAAGATTCACGAATTGGTTTACCTGCTATGCTTTCTTTGATCGTAACTTTTTTCCCTGCGGAATCTAATTGTACAGTTTTGGATAAAACGTTTTCAGAAGGGTAAACAAAAAAACTGGATCGCTTCTTTTCTCTAAATAAAATATTGGGAAAATCATCACGATAAAAATGGAAATATTTTATTCTTGCGGTAGAATCCTTGGACATGATTTCAATTCTTTTTAACGAATCCTGTTTCGTTTTAATTCTTAATGAATCTTCGGATAATAAATTTATTTTTAAGGAATCATTTCTTACAGGTTTGATCAGCTTCACGGTTGAATCGGGAATGATCGGATTTAATTTATTAACAGGGATTTTTGTAGAATCTTTTGAAATGCCGTCAATTCTTTTTAATGAATCTTGTTTTGCTTTGTTTTTTAATGAATCTTCCTGTAATAAATTAATTTTTGCAGAATCATTTTTAACAGCTTTGATCTGCTTTGCTGTTGAATCCGGAACGGTGGAAATTATTTTGCTGCTTTGAACTTTATTAGAAGTTTTTGATAAATCTAATAAATCTTGTTTTATACCAATTCCATCAATGGTTGAATTAGAGTTGATATAATCAAAACAAGCATCAAATAAGAGAATTTTATTAGAGTTTGAGTAAGATTGATTTCTGAAGCCGAATATTGCGGCCAACGAGATCATTAAAATAGGAAGCAAAATTAATTTGAATCCCGGTTTAAAGATATTTTTGAATTGCGGAGAAATAAGAGTCCTTCGAATTATTGAGAATGGTAGAAATCTTCTATTCAACCTCCTTTAATTTCTTAGTCTAAAATTATCAAAAAAAAAGCATTTGGCAATTTATTTTTTTGGGTAAAATTCTCCTCTATTAAATACGATTTATCCTACTTAAAACTTTTCCTGATTACAAATCTATTTCATATTAAAAATTAACTACGATTTGATTATATCTTCAAGATGAGTTTTTTCATCAAAAGTTTCTATAATATTACTCTCATGGACAATAATAGCACTTAATTTGTTTCCAAGAAAAACACCCGTATCAAGATAAACTGCATTGGAATCTTCAGCAAGCGTTATTTCATGTTTTGTTGTATGCCCTACAACCTGAAGCTTTCCAATATTCAACAGTGAATCACGCGTCCAAAGGATTCCTCTGTCACTTCGCAAATCATTTCTAATTAATGTATCAAGAATTTCTAATCCATCCAGATAATTTGGAGGTAAAAGTTTTGCATAGTAGTTCGAAATTCCGGCGTGAGATATAAAACAATCCGGTAAGTTAAAGTAAAGCGGTGCAAGTTTAATCAATTCAATATGCTGAAACATTTCTGTTTCTTTATTGGCATACGATTCCAGAGTAGATTCGTTTCCGTTAAAAAACCATGAACGGGCAAAAACACTTTGCGGATCTTTGAAGAAATGAAAGAACATATAATCATGATTGCCGGGTGTAAATAAAATATTGTTTGTAATTATGAATTCGAAAACGTCACTGCTTCGATTTCCCCTGTCAACCAAATCTCCCACAGTGTACACTGGAATATTCGGGTAACGCCGAATTATTTTTTTATATAGTTCTACTAATGTAAAATAACAACCATGTATATCCCCAATAATAGCAATCATAAATAATCTACGTTAAATGTGATAGGTATTTTTAGCAAATTCAGTCAATTCATGCTTAAAAGCAGGATGGGAAATTTCAATTAATGCACGAACTCTTTCTTGAATACTTTTACCGAACAAATAAGCAACACCGTATTCGGTAACAACGTAATGAACATCTCCCCGCGAAGTGACAACACCGGCTCCGGGTTTAAGCATCGGAACAATTTTAGAAAACTTGAGGTCTTTAGTGGCAGATGGAAGAGCAATAATCGGTTTTCCGCCTTCGCTATGCGCAGCCCCTCTAACAAAATCTACCTGTCCGCCTATTCCGCTAAAAAATTTTGTCCCGATAGAATCCGCACAAACTTGACCAGTAAGATCAATCTCGATAGCTGAATTGATCGCTATCATTTTATTATTCTTTGAGATCAAAAACGGATCATTTACATATTCCTGCGGATGAAATTCAAACACAGGGTTATTATCTATAAAATTGTAAGAACGTTTTGTTCCTAGAACAAATCCCGCTATTATTTTCCCGGGATGAAGAGTTTTCTTTTCGCCGTTAACAACACCTTCTTCCACAAGATTAATTAATCCGTCAGAGAACATTTCCGTATGAACACCAAGATCATTTTTGTTGTGTAAATATTTTAAGACTGCATCAGGTATTGCACCTATTCCCATTTGAAGTGTTGAACCGTCTTCAATCATCTCTGCAACATTCTTACCGATTTGATCATATATTTTTAGTACTTCCGGTGTTGCGTCCGGATCTGCTTGCGGTAATTCTTGTAAAGGTTCATCAATCTCAACAACAAAATCAATTTTATTAACATGAATAAAACTGTTGCCTAATCCGCGCGGCATGTGTTTGTTCACTTGTGCAATTACACACTTTGCTTTTTCAGCCGGAGTTTTGATATTTCCAACATCAATACCATAGCTGCAGAATCCATGTTCATCCGGAGGAGATACGTGAATCATTGCAACATCAGCTTGAATAACCCCACGCTTAAATAACATTGTAACTTCGGAAAGAAATATGGGGATAAATTCCGCACGTCCTTCATTAACAGCCGTACGTGCATTGGCACCAATGAAAAATGCCTTATGCTTAAAATGTTTTTCCATGCCCGGTTTAGTATAAGGTATATCACCTACAACAAGGATATGATAAATCTCAACATTTCTTAATTCATCTTTTCTGCGAACCATTGCATTGATCAACTCAAGCGGAGCAGCACAACCAGGCTGGACAACAATCTTATCATTCGATTTAATAATTTTTACGGCTTCATCGGACGTAACAATTCTAGAATTATACTTCTTTACCCAAGGTGCATTCGATGTCAAACCAACTTTTATTTCATCAACTGTCATATTACTTACTCAATTGTTAGAAAAAATGTGAAGACGTCTAAACTCTATATTAAACGCTTCGGCAATATTTTCATTTGAACAAAATCCGTTATATGTGCAAACACCTTTTGCTAATCCGGTATCTCCAAGAAGTGCATTTGATAATCCGTTATCAGCAATTTCTAAAATATATTCTATTGATGCATTTGTTAATCCGTACGTAGCGGTTCTTGAAACGAGTGCCGGCATATTGGGTACACAATAATGAATTACATTATGTTGCATAAAAATCGGATCAGAAACTGAAGTTGGCCTGCTTGTTTCTACACAACCTCCTTGATCAATTGAGACATCAACAATCACTGCACCTTTCTTCATTGATCTAACCATGTCTTCAGTGACCAAGTGAGGTGTTTTTTCCGCTTTCAATTGTACAGCACCAATTAGAAGATCTGCAAACTTCGTCCCCCTTGCTATAGTATATGGATTAGCAGCTACAGTAGTAATATTATTAGATATATCCGTTTCGATTCTCCGAAGTCTGCGTAAATCTTTATCAAGAACAATTACATGAGCACCTCTGGCATAAGCAGCACGTGCGGCGGTAAATCCGACTACACCTGCGCCGAGTATAACTACTGCTGCAGGTGCAACTCCTGTAATTCCGCCCATTAATATCCCACGACTATTAGGAATATCACTGCATAAAAATCTTTCGCCCTCTTGAACGGCAAGTTGTCCGGCAATTTCACTCATAGATTGTAAAATCGGAAGGTGTTCCCCTTTCTCGATCAACTCATAGGCAATTGCGATATTCTTTTTTGTAAGGAGTTTTTCAATAATATTTTTTTTACCGACAGCTAAATGAAGAAATGAAAAAATAATCTGCTCATCTTGAAGCATATCAGCTTCACTCTCGGATAAAGGAGCAATTTTAACAATCATTTCAGCACGTTGATAAATTTCATCGGCTGTGTATACAATATTAGCACCAACACGCCTGTAGCTTTCATCAGTGAAGTGACTTTCAACTCCCGCATTAGTTTCAATGAAAACGGAATGCCCTGCTTTAACTAAGGTATCAACCCCTGCAGGAGCCAAAGCAATTCTTCTTTCTCCCTTATAAGTCTCTTTTGGAATCCCAATTCTCATAACAATTCTTATATTATTTGAATGTAAAATAGCTATTCACACTACGACATTCAATCAGAA
>VEPI01000138.1 GCA_012026935.1 Melioribacter sp.
ACAAAGCATTTAGGGAAGTATTCAAAAAAATTGTTGGAATGTCGCCGGTTGATTACCGTAATAAATATAATAAGGAAAGGATGTCGCAAACATGAACTATTTCCCTTTCATGTTACTTGAAAAAGTATTTTCTTTACTATCAACCAATGGACTTTCCACTTTTATAAAATAATTAATTAGGAACATTAGGCAGAATTAAAGGAAGCTGAGGAAGAAAGAGTGCGTAGAGTATCCACGTTGTAATTGAAATCATAAATTTGTCATCTGCTCACATTGCATAAACATTTTTATTGGCTTAGTCCTTCTGTACAAAAGCAACCTAATAAATATTCCAAACTGATGATTTTCTCAGCTTCTCTTTCCGAAGAATGGAATAAGCATTGGCACTTTCTTTTGATATTCTTCATATTCTTTTCCATGATATTTCTGAAGGTCTTTTTCTTCCAGGTATTTTACCGCAATATAAATGTAGATTGTCGTGGTTATTGAAAATATTATATGTCCCAGTGTCATTACTGATGTTGCCCAGAATGCAATTATGAAACCAAGCATAATGGGGTGCCTTACTATTTTGTAAAAGAAATTTGTTTTAAATTTTTGATATTGGAATTGCTTGTTCCGCAGATTGTCAAAAACCTGCTTCAACCCAAACAAATCAAAGTGGTTAATCATAAATGTAGAAAGAAGTACCACAAGCCATCCGAAAAAATATATACCAGTTAAAATTATAGTAGCGGTTTGATTTTCAACTTTCCAGACTATTGATGTCATCGGCTGCCATTGCCAGTAAATTAAAAGTAAAGCTACACTTGATAGTAAAACAAACGTACTGCGTTCGATTGCCGGATTAATAATATTTGTCCACCATTTTTTAAACGCAGGCCGTGCCATTATACTATGCTGAATTGCAAATATGCCTAGCAAAAGTGCATTGACTAGAAATGCTTGCATAAAGGTTGTCTCCGTTCCTGAGTCAATTGATTTCGGAACTATAAAATTTCCTATAAAACCTATTGCATAAAGAAAAGCAAAAAGGAAGACTATGTAAGCGAATACTCCGTAAAGAAATGCTAATGACTTTTTCATAAGCTACTCCCAAAAGTTGAATAATAATACATAAAGTCTTATTTAATGACAAGAAAAATTATCTTGCTTAAATAATAATTAGTTGGGTACGTTTGGTAGAATTAAAGGAAGCTGAGGAAGAAAGAGTGCGTAGAGTATCCACATTGTAATACAGATTGTTATTGGAATTGTAAGATTATCGTCTGTCCATTCACCCGAAATATTTTCTGCAATTGCACCAACCGCAACTGCAGCAAACCCAATTAAATATTCCGTAAAACTTCCTTCAATCTTAGGCGAAAGCAGAACTACAAAACATGAAAAGAAAAAGAATGCTAGAGTTCCTTCTAAACTTTTCAATAAAAATTTTGTCTTTCCAAATTTCCTCCCGATTAGCGCAGCAAAAATATCACCAATAATCAAAACAGCGAAGGCCGTTACAACAAATACTTTAGGAAAAATTAAAACAACGATTACAGCAGATATCAGAACATAAGTTGCACCGTTTAAATTTTTCTTCTTTGCGTCAAACTCATGCTTACGCATTATAATTCCAAAAATTTTATTAATTATTTCTGCAAGAGGTTTGCTGTAATATCTTCCGTAGTCTACAAGGAGTGAAAAAACAGTTAAAGGAACCAGAATGCTTAATGCCAGTTCCTTTGTAATGAAATAGTAAACGGTAGGAATAGAAAGAGAAAACAGATGAATTGTTTTTCTCAGTACTTCGCTCCTATAATCTATCGTAGCGCGGTCATTTGCTATCATTACTCTCGGGAGTTTTTACTGTTTCTTTTTTCTTTTTTTCATCTATTAATTTTTGAACATGATCGGGAATTTCACCCTCTGCAGTTTTAGTCTTTTCGGAACCATTCCGCTTAACCGGAGGTAATTCTTCTCCACGCATAATTTTATCAATCTCATCGCCGTCAAGAATTTCTCTCTCTAACAATTCTTTAGAAAGTTTATGAAGCATGTCAATGTTCTCGGAAAGAATCTTTTCGGCACGTTTCATTCCGTCAGTTATTATTTTCTTCAATTCCGAATCTATATCCTGCGCGGTTTGCTCGCTGAAGTCTTTATGCTTTGTAATTTCACGCCCTAAGAAAATCTCTTCTTCTTTAGCACCGTATGCAATCGGTCCGAGCTTCTCACTCATTCCCCATTCACAAACCATTTTGCGGGCAATGTTAGTTGATTTTTCTATATCATTCCCCGCGCCCGTAGTGAAACGATTAAATATCAATTTTTCGGCAGCACGTCCGCCTAGTGCATAAGTTATCATCGCTTCAAGATAATTTTTTGAGTATGTATGTTTTTCATCAACCGGAAGATATGTTGTTACTCCAAGTGCGCGTCCGCGCGGAATGATTGTAACTTTATGAACCGGATCAGCTTCCGGAACCATCTTAGCAACAAGTACATGTCCAATTTCATGATAAGCGGTAATCTTTTTCTCTTCTTCGGAAATGATAAGACTCTTTCTTTCCATTCCCATCATTACTTTATCTTTTGCTTCTTCAAAGTCTTCCATCCCTACTTTCTTTTTGTTCTTACGCGCAGCAAGGAGAGCTGCTTCGTTTACAAGATTTGCAATGTCGGCTCCGGCTAATCCCGGTGTGCCTTTAGCAAGCACTTCAAGTTCTACATCAACATCTAATGGAATTTTTCTCGTGTGAACTTTTAATATTCCTTCTCTTCCCTTTACATCGGGACGGTCAACAACAACTTGACGGTCAAAACGGCCTGGACGCAGCAATGCTGGATCAAGAACATCGGGCCTATTTGTAGCAGCAATAATAATTACACCGCTGTTCTGTTCGAATCCGTCCATCTCAACAAGAAGTTGATTCAAAGTTTGTTCACGTTCATCATGTCCACCCCCAAGACCGGCTCCGCGGTGGCGGCCTACTGCATCTATCTCATCAATAAAAATTATACAAGGTGCGCTTCGCTTTCCCTGCTCGAAAAGATCACGTACACGGCTTGCACCTACACCTACAAACATTTCAACAAAGTCTGCACCGGAGATTGAGAAAAACGGAACACCAGCTTCACCCGCTACTGCTCTTGCTAATAAAGTTTTTCCTGTTCCCGGAGGTCCTAACAATAAAACTCCACGTGGAATTTTTCCGCCAAGTCTTTGAAACTTACCCGGTTCTTTTAAAAATTCTATGATCTCTTCAAGTTCTTGTTTTGCTTCATCGGCACCTGCAACATCTTTAAACGTAACTTTGATGGCCGATTCGGAAATTAATTTTGCTTTGCTTTTTCCAAAATTGAAAATACCGCGAGTTCCGCCGCCGCCGGCTCCGCCCTGCATTCTTCTAAAGATCAAAATCCAAACACCAAAAATCAAAATCCATGGAATTAATCCGAGAAGAATAGTCATCCACTCATTAGATTCTTTTACAAAAGTGAACTTTACATTCTTCTCTTTCCAAACCTTAATGTTATCCTGAATTATGGCTTGGTCAAATGTTAAAGAGAATTTTTGAATGTCAATGTAAGTGCCGTTGAGATTCTTTTTTTCTTTTTGGGTTAGCATACCCTCTAATCTATAATCAGTAGCATCGGATTTAACAACTTTAACTTCTGCAATTTTTCCGGCATTTAGAAATTCTTCGTAAACATCAAAAGTTATTTCGACATTTCCGGAAGAACTTGCTCTCATAAATTGCATAACAATAACTGCTGCAACAATAACAGCTCCCCAGCTGAAAACAGTTTTAATAATTTTTCCCCAATCAAATTCACCGTCCGGTTTCTGAGGAGGAGTAAATCCTTTCTTGGGTTTGTTCTGTTTCTGTTTGTTTTCTTCGTCAGCCATGAATAATTTATTCACAAGATCTTGCATTTTTAATTCTTTCTCCGTTAATCGCTTAAAACATAGATTGAGCTCAGATTTCGATACTTTTGAGCGTAGTCGAGACCGTAACCAATCACAAATTTATTAGGAATTTTGAAGCCAATATAATCAATTTGGACATCATATTTTAAACTCTCTGGCTTCACTAAGAGCGTTGCTACTTTCAAACTTGCGGGTGTATGCTCTTTAATAAGTTGTTCGATATAATTGATCGAAAGACCTGTATCAATTATATCTTCAACAATAATTAAGTGGCGGTCGTTGATATCCGCGTTTAAATCTTTAACCATTTTTACTTTGCCGGATGAGATCTTTTCATCGCCATAGCTCGATAATTTGAAAAAATCCATCTCACAGTTTATGGTAATGTGTTTAAGAAGATCCGCCATGAACATAAATGAGCCGTTGAGCACGCCAATAAATATTGGAAGTTTCGCTTTATACTCTTCCGATAATTGTCTGCCCATTTCGGCAATTCTTTTTTGAATTTCTTCTTCGGATAGGAAAGGAACAAATTTATCAGTTCCTACCCAGATCTCGTTTTTTTGATTTTTCATTTCACCCATAATTTATAAATCTTTTTTGTTTTTGAATTCAGTTTGTATCTGTCGTCTATTCTTAAACCGACAATCCACACAATTTGGTCCCGGTTAGTAAGTACAAGTTGATTTTTCCTTTCTGATACGGAAATTTTTAGATCAGTCAAAAAATCTGAAACCTTCTTAAAACTTTTCATCCCGAGCGGTTTGAATTTATCGCCAAATTTCCATGTACGTAGAATAAAATTTTCATTCATGCCATCTGCAGAAATAAACTCAATTTTCCCATTATTCTTGAATTGGACGTTTTTGCTCTTTACTTGTTCTACGCCAATTAGTTTTGATCCAAGTTTAATCTTATTGCCGGATTTTAACGTAACAATTTGGTTAGATGTTTTACCGCTTAATTCGATTCTAATGCTTTCTTCTTCACGTATCGCAATTAATTTTTTAGAAAGTTGAATCTTTTTCCCTTTTTGCTTCGCGATTAACGAATTGATCTTAACGTAATCATCATATTCAAATTCATGTTTTAAATATCTCTTAAAAATAGTTTTTAAAATCTCACCGGGAATTTTCCCGTCAAACAGATCGGCAAATAGTAATGGGAAACTTATCTCGTCTGCATTATGAGTAACATATTCAGCAACGATATGATCAATTAGTTTATGGTTAAGGAATAAAGTATTCTCAAAATTTTTAGATGAGCGGAACAATGCCTCATCAACTGATGGATTTAATTTTAGCCGGACTAATGGAAGAATTCTATAGCGGATGTAATTTCTCTTATAATCGTCTTTCATGTTCGACGAATCAACTCGGAAAGAAATTTTTTCATGTTCTAAATAATCACTGATTTCTTGTTTAGTTAAGCATAAGAAAGGGCGAATGATATTTCCGCGTTGGATCGGAATTCCGCTAAATCCTGAGAATCCGGTTCCGCTGAAAAGATTTAATAGAATTGTTTCCGTGTTATCGCTTTGATTATGTGCTGTTACAATTTTTGTTGATCTGGTTTTTTCTGCAACCTTTTGTAAATTATCATAACGGAGTGAACGTGCGGCTTCCTCGATTGAAATTTTATTTTTCTTAGAAAATGATTTTACATTTAGTTTTACAACATCAAGCGGAATCGAATTTTTCTTACAAAGCTCTTTAGAAAAAATCTCATCTGTATCGGATTCCTTACCGCGTAATCCGTGATTGAAATGAACGGCATGTATATTAATTTTATACTTTCTTCTAAACTTTTCTAAGAAATGCAAAGCAAAAACAGAATCGGGACCGCCGCTGAAAGCGACTAATAATTTATCGCCTTGTAAGATTAATTTATTCTGTTCAATAAATCTTAATACTTTTTGTTCTGTCTTTTTCATTTTATTAATGACAATAAAAAAAAGAAAGTCTCAAATGAGACTCTCCATAAGTATCGGCAAAATTATTTTCAAATCTATTCTATTTTCAAAATTTCAAACTTGATAAGACCTGCCGGAACTTTAGCTTGAACAATCTGCTTTATTTTTGTACCCATCAGCGCTTGCCCGACCGGTGATGTAATTGAAATTTTTCCTTTATCAATATCTGCTTCTTCCGGTGAGACTAAAGTATATTTATAAGTCTTAGAGTTGTTTATATTTTTTACTGTAAGTGTTGAAAGAATATGTGCTTGATCTTTCGGCATATTGGTAATATCAATTACAGAAGCTCGTGAAAGGATATCTTCCATCTTGCTGATTCTCAACTCAAGCAATCCCTGTTCTTCTTTTGCGGCATCATACTCTGCATTCTCGGAAAGATCACCGTGAGAACGGGCTTCTGCAATTCTTTCAGCCATAGCTTTTCTGCCGCCGTTTTTCATTTCATTAAGCTCTTTTTCAAGCTCTCTGATTCTCTCTTTGCTTAAGTAGACAAAATTCGTCACTTAATAAACTCCTATTTATGTGGTCTAATAAAAAAAATTGCCACTGCTTTTATGCAGTGGCAACCGAAACTTATAAAAATATTGTATTGATTTCAAATAATACAAAAACCCGATTTCTTACAGAAGTCAGATTTTTGCTAATATTTATGCATTTACCTCGTCTATCCTGCAGACAGTTCTAAACTGGCAGTATCTGCAGACTTTATTTTCCCTATCCTCAAGTTTTGAAAGATTAAATTTCCCTTTTGAAATTGCCTCGACATAATTTTTAACATGTTCAATAGATTTATCAACAAGCTGATTTACAGACTGAATCTCATCGCCTTTCTTTGTTGATG
>VEPI01000147.1 GCA_012026935.1 Melioribacter sp.
GCTCGTCGGGCTCATAACCCGAAGGTTATAGGTTCAAGTCCTATCCCCGCTACTAAAAAGAAAACCTCAGCTTTTGCTGAGGTTTTTCTTTTTAAATAGTGATAAGGATATAATTTGGCGTTCAAAGTTGAGCGAAGCGAAATCCCGATGCATATCGGGATCCTATCCCCGCTACTAAAAAGAAAACCTCAGCTTTTGCTGAGGTTTTTCTTTTTAAATAGTGATGAGGTTACGATTTGGTGTTCTAAGTTGAGCGAAGCGAAATCCCGACGTATGTCGGGATCCTATCCCCGCTACTAGGGACCCTCAAGACAAATTGTTTTGAGGGTTTTTTCTTTTAAAGCGGATAGGCAATGCTGGATTGATTACCTTTTGATTACTCTAAAATGGGGAGTAAGTAATCAATTTGGTAATCAAATTTCTTTTGCAACTCAGAGGTTCAAAGAGCCTGATAGAAATTTGTGAAAGAAAAAAATTAACAGATGCAATTAAATAATAATGTATTTGGTTATCAAGTTATAAGGTTGAAGCAAAATCAAAAACCGACACAAGGATTTTCAGTCTTATACTTTACCTTTTGCACAAATTTGTTGCGAAAGTCTGACATTAATTTTGACTAGCTACTGTACTTTAAGGAGCTAATTTTTTATTGCAAGATAATAATTAATTCTAAAAAAATATTTATGCTTTGCTTTTAACCCTTCAGATTATTGACTAAGATACACTACTTCCGAAGATGCCAACCTCCCCCCGGCTGACTAGAATTAATTAGATAATTATACTGTCATAACTTCGTTATTAGTCTTAGTAAAATTTAATACAACGTCAGAAACAACTAATTCAGAAACATTTATCAGAGGAATAAAAAATTTATTAAACGGTGTACTCTCAGTTTTTGTATGGAGAATTCCCCTAGTAGTTCCCACACATATCATGAAAAGATGTGCCGCAAAACCTTTAGGCAATTTTAATGTGTTGTTATTTGCATCAAATAAATCTGACCAATCTTTTTCTACAATTTGGAAGTGGCAAGCACCTTCCACAGTAAGAAATGGTGAATTATTAGAATTAAGAAATGTAAACCGAGAAAAAACTGCAACTTTTCTTTCAGAAGGATCGATTCCGAATCGGAAATTCGTAGTTACATTTACTGCTTCATTTTCAATAGGCGGTTCCCCAACAATTGCAAATTGTTCAGTGGAAACCTTAAAAAGGTTAAAAGTTACAGATTTTTTTTCACTCATTAAGCAGTCTTCCTTTTTAGAATATCATCATTTGATACTACACATGAAATCGGCTCCTGCATTTGTCTATATGGGACTAAGTTTATGATATTAACAGTTTCTCGATATTTAGGTATTGTATATTCTTTAATAGGAATAGATTGAAAAGTTGTTTGAAACATAGGGGTTTCAGAAAGTACAATCCCAAGAACAATTTCAATTTTGGAAATAGTTTCTAAAGTTAGGTTCTCTTGTCCTTTAAGTATTTTATTAATTTGCTGAGGAGAAATTTTTAACATCTCCGCCAAATTTTTCTGAGAAATATTTTTTTCCCTAATTACCCGTAATATTGTCAGTGCAATTTTTGCTGATTTATCAAGCCATTTTTCATTAGCAACTCGCCACTTAGTTTTCTCAAGCCACTTGGAAGTTTCATTAGAAGTAAGTTTTCTCAATTTTTCTGTAGTTGTTCTCATACAATTCTTTTATTATTAATAATTAATCTCTTATTGCATCTTCATCAAAAATTCCATTTGCACGAAGAAAAGCTAAACAATTATCTAACCTATCGAGTTCATTCTGTGTATGTGATCTTTCTCTCATTGTTCTTGTTAATTTTATAGTACCGCCTGTTATTATGAAATAATTTTCCGGTACTCGAATCGCATATAGTCGAAGCCAACTGTTTTCGATTATACCATATGCTTTGGTTTTTTCCAATTCATTTTGTTTATATGTAATATTATCGAGTGGTTTAAAGTAAGAGTTGAGGTATAACGGATTATTTTCATCACTTTCTTCTATCGCTAAAAATTGTTTTTGAAGCTCTTTCGCATCTTTTCGAGTTTGCAAAACCGCCTCTTCTATTGAAATTTTACCGAAAAAGCCACTTGTTAAATCACTTCTATTACGAGTAAAAAAATCTTCAAGATACTCTATATCTTGCCATTGATCAAAAAGACGATCTAGTTCATCTATTTCTTCATCGTCATACTTAAAAGAGAAAAGAGCTTGATTTTGAGTTTCAAATATAACTACAATTTTCATAAAATCAACCTATAAGTTGATTTTATTTTTAACTTTTTACACACCATTAAGAGTCAAACCCAATTATTCTATAAGAAAATTATTATTTGAAAATTAAGTCCCTATAAATCGATAAATAGCTTGCTGAACTGCGTAATGATTTAAGAACGGTTTTTATTTGCATACTATATTTCTTAAAATCACCGTTAAGGATTGCTAATATTTTTTCACAATCAGCAGGTTCTACGGGAAGTAAAATTTTAGTTCCTTTAAGTTCAAGTTCCTCAAAGAAAAAGCGAAATAGTTTTAACTGGCTGCTGGTTTTGAAACTTACTGCAATTTGTTTGTTGCCTTCCGTGAAATAAACATTGTATGTGTTAAAGAAATTACTATCGCCGCCTTTTAAATCTTTGGGGAATTTTGCGGGAAGATTGGGAATATTAAATTCTTCCGTTTCTTTATTTTGAATGAGCGAAGTAAATGAATGAACTTCCGGGAAACGTTCTTGAATTAATTTGAGTGATGTTTCATAGTCCGGTTTTTGCTTCTTCTTAATTGTTGTTACTGAATCTGAATGTATCTGACGTTTAGAAACATAGTGACAAGCAGCTTCATGTAACTCTTTAACATCTTTCGATGACAAACCAAGCGCTTCTAAAATAATTTGATCAAGTTTTATTCGATCTTTGTGTTTTACTTCTTCAAAAATTGTCTGCTGTTCTCTATTTCTAATAGATTCATAAATTTTTTCTAACTCACTTTGAAAAGAATCTAACAATATGGGATTAACAACAAGAGTATTCTCAACAACTATTACATCAATATCGCTAATAGTTTGACTTCCAGTTAGTTGCCGTGCAAAAAGTTCGGCAAAATATCTAAACAGTGTGCTGTTAAGAATAAGAAATATTGTATCGCGATATTTTGCAAATTCCCGTGACACTTTGATATTATAACTGACCTTGTCGCAGAATACTTTTGCTTTTCTGTTATCAATTAGACGAAACTTTTCGCCAATCTTTGAAGGGAATATGAAATCGCCGGTTGCTAAATCTTTGCCAAGATTAAACCAGTCTCTTTCATTTCCTTTAACGGTAGAAATTCTTTGAGCATTGGTTGGATTATTATGAAGATCGTATTCCTTTTCTCCAATCTCTATATACTTTGCAATTTTTGTATTGTATTTCTTTAACGCCGCTAAAGATTCATTGCAAATAAGAACATGGTAACGCAAGTTCTTTTTGTTTACTTCCAGGTTTTCAGCTTCTTTCTGAGATTTGAAAAGAGGTTGAAAATAAACACGTTCCATTAAGTGATGATTCTTAGTAAGCTCACTGTAATACCAGCCGTATTTTTCCCAACTGATTTTATGTTTGCTTCTTTCATGACCGAACTGAAGTTTGTATTCATCATCCGAAAGCTCTTTAACCTCTTCCGTGTCATCAATTACGTAGAGGAAATCATTAGCACCGGATTTAATTCCATAAAAAACATTAACAATATTTCTTAATGGAATTAGCCTATTCCCGGCTTTATCAATTATACGGTTATATATTTCCGGTGAGCGGAGATACTTTGCGCCCCAATTTCCATTTTCATATTTACCGTCTGTTGTGCTTTCTTCTTCTAGTTGTTTATGAGTTCTAACGGTAACAAAGTAATCATCATTCTTAATTGTTTTGTTAATCTTTTCTAATTGAGAAGTAAAATTAATAACTGTATCAAATCTATTTCCAGCGTCGCTTGAGCCGATTAATTCTTTATAATCTTTATAGATTCGAATGAAACGAACAGTGTTTTTTTCTCTTTCTTCGTGGTCGGAACATTTTTCGAGAATGAGAATAACCGTATTGATTGAAGCGGTTTCAAAGCTTCTAACTTTTTGATTATCAATTACAGCAACAATCTTAAAATTATCAAGCAAGAATTTTTGGAGTCCGGTTCCAAAGGCAACATCAAGCCAACTGCTGGAAATAACATAACCAAGACGCCCGCCTTCTTTAAGAAACGCGGCAGTGTGCATTAAATAATAAACGTATAAATCGCTTTGCTGATTAATTCTATTTAAGCCGTGCTCAGCTTTGGCAAGTGAAGACCAGACATCTTTGCGTTCAACAAGTTCTTGCCGAATATAAGGAGGATTGCCAATGCAAGCGTCAAATTGAGGAATACGAACACTATTAAACTTGCCATCTGTTTTATGGATAGTAAATTCTTTTGTGTGATTGTGAAATATTAAATCATAGCTTGATTTAGTTTTTACATCGGAAAAATCTTTCTTGATTATTGCCGGGTAGTTATCAATTTCTTTAATGTCGAGCAAAGAAAGATTCATGCTTGCAAGAAATACGGGGAAAGGCGCAATATCAATTCCCCAAAGGCGTTCAAGTAATTCAATATGCTTTGCTTTTTTATTAAAGTGTTTCATAAAAGCATAAGCACGAACAAGGAAAGTACCGGCACCGCAGCCGCTATCCAAAACGGTTTTTGTTTCTTTGTTTATACAAAATGCATTTACAATATCAACTTCGTTGGTATTTGTAAAATGCTGACCGCGATCATGCTGTTCTTGGTTTTCAATTAATGTGTTGTAGATTGAACCGATTATATCGCAACTAAGGTCTTGGAATTGAAGCTTTCCGATTTGCTTAACATTTCTTCTAAGTTCCGGCAAATATTTTTGCGGATAAGTAAATTCATCGAGGACAGTTTCTTTGAAGATTGGTTCATAGTCATGAGCAAGAACATCGTTAAATCTTTCTCGCAATGCTTTATTAAGAAGATGCTTTTCCTCTGGAATGGTAAGCGGTTTTAAATTGAGTTTCTTAACATCTCGTTGAAGGTAAGAATAGAAAATTATTTTTAAGTAGAGAAGATAATTTGAAAGCTGACATAGATTATAAATATCATCGTTTCTAAAATTAATTGTTACGTGGAAAATGTCTTGCTCTTGAATGTAATCTCGAATTCTCTTTTTAAGATTGTCGTTGGATTGAATAACCGGAGTCATCTCTTCGCTCATTTGAGCTGAAGCTTCCAGAATGTAAGTAGAAAGTTTATTGATAAATTGTTTATCAATAGAATCCCAATGAACATCGGTAATGCCGTGAATAAGATTGCTTAAATCTTGTAAAAACAGTTTTACTGTTGGTTGTATTTGCGATTGATAAGCCGGTGTAGTTACATCGTTATCACTTTTAACATTAGCAAGATAGTAGAGTTTTAATTTACGGTCTTGCGGAGTGGTATTCGGTTCGAAAGTTTTGAATAATACTAATTGACGCGGTGTTCCAGTGATAAAATATTCAATACCATTTTTGAATGCTTTCATCATCGCATCGTTAACTAAATCTTCATCAGTTGCATCCCAGCTTTGGTTTTTAAGTTCGATGAAAACTTTCAGCTTGGAATCGACACTTGAGGTTATGATTGTATCGCTGAAGCGAGATTCGCCAACCCCAACGTTTAATTCTTGAAAAGCGGAATCGAATTTGATTTCTGGATTGTCTTTAAGTAAGCTGTTAAAAGCAGAAAGCAGCACACCTTGAAAAGTTCGTTCGTTAGCTTTGAATTCGAGCATCTATAATAATCCGAAAAGTAAATAATTCCCGCTATTGCTACTGAAAGTTGAAATGAATATTTGCAAACTAAAGAAATGTTATCAAAGAAGAAAATACAATTCAGATTTTTAGGTATAAGTAATAAGGTGGTACAACATATATGTAATCTATATGCTTTGAAATACTTAATAATTAAGATAATCCCTTCAAATAGATTAAAGGAGTATTAAAAAATGGGAAATAATTTTCTCAATGAACTTTTACTTGAAGTAGAGCAAAAAGAAAAACAGATGGAATTAGCACAAGTTGATATGATCTTAAAAGAAATTTCTTCTCTCAACTCTGATATTGCTAAGATACTTTCGCAAGCGGAAGAAGAGAAGCAAATTATGTGCGAGTGGGCTATTCAGCGCAGTGCTAAACTAAATGAACGAGTTGATTGGTTATCAAAAAAACTCGAAGCATTTATGAACGAGCAAGAGCCATCTGTGCGGACTATCGATCTCGCTCATGGACAATTGCTTCGCCGGAAGCAGGTTGAGAAGATTTCAGTGGGTAACTTAGAAACATTTTTGCTCAACAAAAACCTTTCTCAACTAACATCTATTGCCTCCTTCCAAGCTCTCTAAACTCAAATGAGTAATCAAAATAGTGATGAGGATATAATTTGGCGTTCTAAGCTGAGCGTATCGAAATCCCGATGTATGTCGGGATCCTATCCCCGCTACTAAGAAAACCTGATTTCAATCAGACTTTTTGATATCCAAAGAATAACTCCCGTCCCATTAAAACTTGATACTTAACCTTTCATTCACAATATTCGTAGCAAAATTATTACAGACAATATGCTTAAGACGCTTCTTATTAAA
>VEPI01000066.1 GCA_012026935.1 Melioribacter sp.
TTCCAAAGATTATAGTACTTATGCCCGCTGCCAGTATTAAACAATACTACCGATTCATCTTTCTTAATCCATCCTGAGTTTAATAAGTTTTTTAATGCGGCTAACGTTGCGCCGCCTTCGGGTGCGGAAAATATTCCTTCCATTTTTCCAATCATGTTTGTGCTTTCAAAAATTTCTTCATCGCTAACGCCAATTGCTGTTCCGTTACTTTCTCTAATTGCACGTAAGATTAAAAAATCTCCAACAGCAGCCGGAACACGCAAACCGTCTGCAATTGTTTTGGCGCCGCTCCACATTTCCGCAAATTCTTTTCCATCATTAAATGCTTTTACCATTGGTGCGCATCCGGTTGATTGAACCGAAACCATTCTGGGACGTTTTGAATCAATCCATCCTAATTTTTCCATTTCATCAAATGCTTTCCACATTCCGATTAATCCTGTTCCTCCGCCGGTTGGATAAATTATTACATCCGGCAAGTTCCAACCCGTTTGTTCCGCAATTTCATAACCCATTGTTTTTTTGCCTTCAATACGGTATGGTTCTTTCAAAGTTGAAACATCAAATCTCCCATATTTTTTTATTCCTTCAGCCGCAAGTTTTCCGCAATCGGTTATTAATCCGTCAACTAAAGTAACTTCAGCGCCAAGAGCTTTGCACTCTGCAACGAAGGGCCGGGGAACATCTTTCGGCATGAATACAAATGATTTCATTCCGGCAAGAGCTGCGTAAGCGCTCATTGCGCCCGCTGCATTGCCCGCCGATGGAATCGAAACTTCTTTTACACCAAGCTCGTAAGCTTTTGAAATTGCCAAACACAATCCACGCGCTTTGAATGATGTTGTGGGATTCATTCCTTCATCTTTAATAAAAAGATTTTTCATTCCAACTTTATCCCCCAAACGTGTTGCATGGATTAACGGTGTAAATCCTTCACCAAGTGATAAACGAAATTTTGTATTCGTTACCGGCAGCATTTCAAGATAACGCCAAAGAGTTGATTCCCTGTTTTTCAATTTATCTTTTGTAAAATTTTTCCGTGCGGATTCTAAATCATATCTCGCAAGCAGAGGTTTGCTGCACTCAGTACAAAGATTCCAAATCTTATTTTTATCGTAAATTTTTCCGCAATAACCGCACTCCAGATGTGTAAAGTAGCTCATCCTTGTTCCTTTTGTTCTTTATAATTAAGTCTAAAATAAGCTCAGATTCGCTATTTGTAAAGGAAATCCGGCGATTTTAGCGGTACTAAATTTTTTTTCATTTTACTACGAAACTTTTCGTATGATTCGGTCGTCTCAAGGATTGAGAAAATAAAAGGCTTAATAATGGCAAAGAAACAAACACCAAAACCAACTGATTCCGAACTTGAAATCTTACAGATCCTGTGGCAAAACGGAGCTTCAACAGTTAAAGCTGTTAATGAAAAGTTAAACGAGAAAAAAGAAACCGGTTACACAACTACTTTAAAAATGCTTCAGATAATGTTTGAGAAGAATTTAGTTGAAAGAGATGAAAACGAAAGAAGCCACGTTTATAAAGCAACAATAAAACAAAACGACATTCAAAAAGTTTTACTTGATAAACTTCTCGAGACTGCGTTCAGCGGTTCTGCGACAAACCTTGTAATGCAGGCGCTTGGAAATTCTCAGCCTACAAAAGAAGAATTAAAAAAAATAAAAGATTTGTTAAACCAAATTGAAAGGGATCAGAGATGAACTTTATTTATAACTTCATTCCTGAAGAATTGATAAAGGCAATCGGCTGGACAATCTTTCATTCATTATGGCAGGCGGCAATGATTGCTGTTTTACTTAGCGGTATCTTATTGATAACCGGCAAGAAGAGCGCACGGCTTCGTTATAATTTTTCATTCGCTGCTTTGGTTTTAATCTTTCTCTTTTCACTGGCAACTTTTATTCAAGTTTATGATCCATCGGGAAATTCTGCATATCCGGATTTAAGTGTTCGTTCTAGTAATACAGTTTCATCTCAACTATTAACAAATGTTTCAGGAACGGAAATATCCAACTCAAGCCTAAGTTTTGTAAAAGTAATTGAATATTATTTTTCACAGAATGTTTCTGTAATTGTTACTCTTTGGCTGTTAGGATTTCTTCTTTTTTCGATGCGTTTCATTGGCGGCGTTCTTTATGTACAACGGTTAAAAACCGTCGGGACAAGACCCTTGGATGTTTTTTGGTCTTACAGATTAAAAGAACTCTCCGGCAGCATTGGTATTAAAAAACCGGTATTGATTTATGAATCAACAAAAGTAAAAACGCCTGTTGCAATGGGATATTTGAAGCCGGTGATTTTGCTTCCGCTGGGAATGTTAACCGGTTTACCCCAAGATCAAGTTGAGGCAATAATTATTCATGAACTCGCTCATATAAAACGTTACGATTTCATACTTAATCTAATTCAAACATTGATCGAGACAATTTTCTTTTATCATCCCGTTGTATGGTGGATTACATCAACAATCAACAGCGAAAGAGAAAATTGCTGTGATGATCTAACGTTAAAATTATGCAGCGGTTCTCTGGTTTATTTCAAAGCTTTGTACAACTTACAGCAAATTTGCTCTGAAGAAAATGAACTTGCTCTTGCAGCAATCGGAAAGAAAAATCAATTATTTAGGAGAATAAATAGAATGACAACAAAAAACAAAAATACTTCGTACGGCGTTAAGTTCGCCGCATTTGCTGTTTTACTTTTAGTAATGACGGCAGTATCAATTTATTCTTCCGCCTCGGCTAAAGAAAATCCGCACGGATTAACAACCGCTTCTTTTATTAATCCAGTTACTTTATTGAGTGATGATTCCTCTTTTAAGAATCCAATTGGAGATAACAACTCAATTCCCGACACTACATCAATCAAGAAAGGGAAACGTACTCTGAAATTCTATGACGATGTTAACGGTGAAGAGAAAAAATTCAAGGCAAAATTGAATAACGGTAAGCTCGAAGAATTATATATAGACGGCGAGAAAGTCCCGGAAAAAGATCTGAATAAATATGATGATAAAATAGCTGAACGAGTTAAAGAATATGATTCGGCAATGGAGGAATTCCACGGCAGTATGAATAAATATAAAGAGGAAATGAAAAAGTTTAAGGAGAAGATGAAAAAATTCAAGGGTAATTACAGCTACAATCATGACTTTGATTTTGATTTCGATATTCCGCCTATTCCCCCTATTGATCTTGATTCAACAATAAATAGAACTCTTATGAAAGAATTACAAAAAAATCTTCGTGAGAATTTTGCAATGCATTCATTTAAGATTCCCCCTATTCATATTCCTAAGATTGATATTCCATCCGTGACAATTCCGCCTATAGAATTGGACAGCTTAAATGCGAAATTAGAAAGCTACAAATTTGATAATGAAGCATTTAAGGAATCTATGCGCACTTGGAAAGAAAAAATGAAAGATTTTAAGTTTAATGACGAGGCGTTTAAGAAATCAATGAGTGAGTGGAAAGAGAAGATGAAGGACTTCAAATTTGATATGAAAAAATTCGACGAAGAAATGAAGAAAAGCGGTCCTAATAGTGAAGCTTTTAAAAAGAGCATGAAAGAGCTTAATGCGAACATGGGAAAACTTAAAGAGAAGATGAAGGTTCTAAAAGAATTTATCAATGATACCAAAGACGAATTGATAAAAGATAATTTGTTGGAACCGGGAGACGACCTTGATGATTTTATTCTCTCTAAAGATGAAATGAAAGTAAATGGAAAAAATGTTTCGCCGGAACTTCATAAAAAATATCTTGAGCTTTATAAAAAATATTTCGGGAAAGATATTGGCGATGAAAAATTTAGGATTAATGATTAAGCCCCACCTTTTTCCTCCCCAAAGGGGAGGATATTTTTCCCTTCCATTGTGGAAGGGGTTAAAGGGATGGGCTGTTTAAACTCACCAAGGTTTCCTTTATTAAATCTTCGATCGAGATATTCGGATTACGATCAAGAATTGATCTAACTGCTCTTTCGGCGACTTTCTGATTATAACCAAGATTAACCAAAGCGGTTATAGCATCGTAGCGGATCGTGGAAGTACCTGCTTTAAATTCTTCGCTGCTGTCTGCAACCGAATCCGCTTTATCTCTCAATTCAACCAATAGCCTTTCTGCGGTTTTTCTTCCTATGCCCGGTATAGAAATCAGTCTGGAAATATTTCCGGTTCTTAATGCTTCTTTCAAATCTTCAATCTGAATTCCTGATAAAATACTCTGCGAAGATTTGGGTCCAATTCCGCTTACGCTAATTAGTAACTCAAACATTTCTTTCTCGGCAAGAGAATAAAATCCATACAAATCCATTGCCGATTCACGTACGCTTAAATAAGTATAGAGAGAAACTTCTTCTTTGTCGGCAACTTTTTCAAAAGTGCTTATAGAAATATTAACAAGATAGCCGACACCGTTCACATCAACTAAAAGTTTCGTTGGTTTTTTTGAAATTATTTTCCCGTGCAGGTATCCTATCATATCATAATAATTGGTTTTTATTTAGTTAAAACTAAAGTTTGAAGTAATCAAAGACAAAACTTAGAAACGATACGCAATTCCTATCTTAATATTATTCAATTCATAATTCCACGAATGACCGTCTTCGGTGTTTTCAGCCCGACTAAGACTAGTCGTTTCATTTTCATCACTAAATTTCCAGTGATCCCAGCTGTAAGAACCATTTAGATTAAATTCGGCAAGCAAAGAAATTTTTTCTGTTAAATTACATTCCACACCAACTACTCCCTGCAAGCCTAAACCGAATGAAGATGACGTTATTTCATAAAATGATTTGTTATAATTGTTTTGAGTGGTAGGAACATCTTTACTGTTATTTTCTGAATGAGTTCTATAATAACTAATCAGCGGCCCAATGCCCAAATATAAATTTACTTCTTTTGCAATGTTAGATATCCATAAATAATTAACGACAATGTTAAAATTTTGAGTGACATTTTCTTGTTCTTCATTAAATTTTTGTTGCTGACTGAATGGATTATTCAAGCTGTTGTCGGAAGAACTTTGACTACGGTCCAAATTCTGGAAAGAACCGTGAGCACCAAGATCGATTTTAAATCTTATTCCGGATGAGGTACAGAATAAATTCAAATAAGAAAGAGAATACCCATTAATCAAATTAAACTGCAACTGACTTTTGTAGCTCACCGAATCATTTTGTGCTAAAAGAGAAATATTCGTGGTTAAAACTGCAATTAATAAGAGTAATAATTTTGATCGCTTCATTTCTTCCTCGATATTTAGTTAGTATTAGTTTAGAGGAATTTTCCCAACGCAACTTCGGACAAGTTTATCTTAACAGCAAGAAAAAATTTTAATCTCTAATAACTCTATCCGGATTTTCTAAAATAAATTCTTTCCAATTTTTACTTTTCTTTGAAAATGAATTTACTTTGAACGCATGGCAGATTGCAACGGCAAGTGCATCGCTTTCATCAAATTTCATTTTTGATTTACGGATTGCAAGAAGTTTTTTAACCATATACTGCACTTGTTCTTTTGATGAAGCCCCGTTTCCAACTACTGATTTTTTAATTTCACGAGGCGAATACTCTTTCATCGGAACATCGTTATGAATCGCCGCAAGCATAGAAACTCCTCGTGCGTAGCCAATCTTCAATGCTGATTGAACATTCTTCCCGTAGAATGCAGTTTCAAGAGCAAACTCGTCCGGGCGGAATTGTTTAATTACTTTATCTAATTCATTATAAATTATCATAAGACGTGGAGACATTTCTTTGGTGGTTGGAATTTTAATAATTCCTGCCGAGATATATTTCAGTTCGTTACTTTCAAAATCAATTATTCCGTAACCGGTAAATATTGTGCCGGGGTCAACGCCGAGTATTCTCATTTATTCATTCTATAAAATCTGCATTGGAAAAAACATTTTGAACATCGTCGCTTTCTTCAATCGCTTCGATCAACTTAATTAATTTTTCAGCATCGTCTCCTTTAACGGGAGTCAAATTTTTCGCAGCCCATTGTAGTGAAGCATTTTCTACGGTTAGCTTTTTATCAATCAGCGCTTTTCTGACATGTTCAAAATTTTCGAGAGTGGTCGTTACTTCAAAAAAATCTTCTTCGGTACTAAGATCCTCCGCACCTGCGTCAAGAATTATTTCCATCATTTCGTCTTCGGATTTATTTTCACGCTTGACTGTTGTAATTCCCTTCCGTTCAAACATCCAAGCAACGGATCCGGTTTCACCCATATTACCGTTTCCTCTGCTAAAGATATGACGAATTTCTGCGACTGTTCTGTTTTTATTATCTGTTGCAACTTCAACAAGAATTGCTACCCCGCCGGGCCCGTAACCTTCATAAATTAATTCGGAAATTTGCGACCCCTCAAGTTCACCGGTGGCTTTTTTGATCGCGCGTTCAATATTATCGGCAGGCATGTTTGCAGCTTTTGCATTATCAATTGCAAGACGCAGTCTGGGATTTCCGTCAGGATCTCCCCCGCCCTGTCTTGCCGCAATAGTAATTTCTCTAATTAATCTTGTGAATATCTTTCCACGTTTTGCATCAAGAGCGCCCTTCTTTCTTCTAATTGTTGCCCATTTAGAATGGCCTGACATAAAATTATCCGTCTATTATTAGTTTCTATTTTTCTATAATAACATTTTCTTTAATATGAATATCTTTCAGACGAATTTGCGGATAAGTTTTTCCGTCCTTTTGAATTGATTCTATTGTATATACAATATCAACCAAATTTTTTTCTTTATCAATATGAGTAGCAAACGCACCAAGATTGAAACCAATTGCATCGAAAACTTTATCGTTTCCGTTTTGTTTGAAACTTGTTACTATATGATTTGATCCTACAATTCTTGGAGGATAAACAAGACTAACATTCTCGCTTAAAAAAACCGGACGCATATTACCGGGTCCAAACGGAGCGAATTGATCAAGCACTCTTAAAAATTTAGGAGATATTTCTGAAAATGAAAGTTTAGCATCAATATTAATTTCATGAATAATATTTTCTGATG
This sequence comes from Melioribacter sp., assembly GCA_012026935.1. Classification (GTDB taxonomy): domain Bacteria; phylum Bacteroidota; class Ignavibacteria; order Ignavibacteriales; family Melioribacteraceae; genus Fen-1258. Next base: position 7,043 of record VEPI01000066.1, read on the forward strand.
TCATACTTTGTTTTAACACTTCATTAAATCTTTGTTTGAACTCATCAAGTTTTTCTAATTCAACGGCAAGTCCGGCTGCTGCTTCATGTCCTCCGAATTGTAACAACAGGTCGTCGCAATTCTGAAGCGCTTCGTAAATATTAAATCCGGGGACGCTTCTTGCCGATCCTTTCGCAACTCCGTCAATCGTTGTCAACATCACTGCCGGGCGGTGAAATTTTTCAACAAGACGTGATGCAACAATACCAATCACTCCCGGATGCCAATCTTCATAATGCAAAACAATTCCCAGGTTTGCATCAAAATCTATTTCTGAATCAACAAGCTGCATTGCATGAGAGAAAGTCATTTCATCAATCTTACGTCTCTCAATATTTTCATCTTCCAGAACTTGTGCAAGCTCCAAAGCTTTTTTAGGATTGTCTGTTGTAAAAAGTTCTACTGCTCGAATCGCATCGCCCAATCTTCCAACAGCATTAATGCGCGGCGCAATAGTAAAAACAATTTGACCTGCACTCAAATTTCCCGGTTCCATTCTTGCGCCTTTTATCAAAGCCAATATTCCCGGTCGCGGATTAGTATTTATTAGATCAATTCCTTCTTTAACAAGAATTCTGTTTTCATCCAACAAAGGAACAATATCTGCAGCGCCGGCAAGTGCAACAAGATCAAGATATTTTAATACCATATCTTTCTTGCCAATTCTTTCACCCACAGCGCGGGCAAGTTTAAACGCTACTCCCGCACCTGATAAATGTTTGAAAGGATATGTACACCCAGGTTTGATTGGATCAAGTACTGCAAATGCATCGGGCAAAATATCTTTCGGTTGATGATGATCGCAAACAATTGTTTCTATTCCAAGTTTTTTTGCGTGGGCAATTTCTTCAACTGCGGTTATTCCGCAATCAACGGTAATAAGAAGATTTACTCCTCGCTCTTTTAAGATATCAATGCTGGTAATTGAAACACCGTATCCTTCCGTTATACGATTAGGAATATACGTTTCAACATTTGCGCCCAGTTCTTTTAGGAACAAATACATTAATGCCGCCGAGCATGTTCCGTCAACATCATAATCGCCGTAAACACAGATTTTCTCATTTGTAGTTAGAGCCCGAATAACACGTTGAGTAGCCTCCTGCATTCCATTCATTAAGAAAGGATCGTGAAGAGATTCAAGTGATGGGCGGAAAAAAGATTTTGCTTCGTAGAAATTTGTTATACCGCGCTGAAGCAGTAGATGAGCAACAATACTTGAGACATTCAGACTATCTGAAAGAGCGAGAGCTGATTTATCGTCCGCCGCCTCTTTTACCTTCCAGCTTTTTGTTTGCATGGCGTCCTTCCATGAAGGAGAACACCAAATGATCCGTGTCTGTAAGCCGAATTCTGTCCCCCCGAGTGAAGTCGAGGGCAGCAGTTATTTATCTTGTCCCGAAATTACTTTCGGGATCCAGCGGTCTACCCGAAGGAGTTCAAGGCGAACAACCTTGTCCCGAGAATATACTCGGGAAACCTTCTGCTTGACCTTGCACCAAGTGGGGTTTGCCCTGCCTTCAATATTACTATTGAAGCGGTAGGCTCTTACCCTGCCATTTCACCTTTACCCGCCTTTGGTGGGCTTAGCCCGCCATCAACAGGAAGTATTTTTTCTGTGGCACTTTCCGTGTACCAAATAAATCAGCACCCCGGGAGTTACCCGGCACTTCGTTCTGCGGAGTTCGGACTTTCCTCCCCCGATAATAATCGGGGACAACTGCTCAACACGAATCATTAACTGTTCTTCTACTTCTTTTATTTAATAATAAATTATTTTTTCACTTGGGATAAATATAATAAAAAAGAGTTGAGTAAACATTAGCAAAAAGAGTGGAATTTCAGCTGCTTACAATTAATTACTCATCAAGTTTGTAATAAATCTCATGTTTTTTGATGACGAGTTTGACAAGATAATTTTAGCAATGGCTGTTAAAGGAACTGCTAGAAACATTCCTACAATACCCCAGATGTATCCCCAGACTAATAACGAAAGTAAAATTACAAGCGGATTAAGTCCCAGTCTGTCGCCGAAAATTTTAGGTTCAATAATATTCCCTATAATATTCTGTACAACAATTATTACTGCCGCTACAATAGCAGCATATCCGAATGATTCATACTGAACAAGCGCCATAAGTGTTGGCATAATTACAGCAAAGACAGATCCAACATTCGGAATAAAATTTAGCAGAAGAGCAAAGAAAGCCCAAATAATAAAGAACTCAATTTTGAACAGCCAAAGAATAATTCCAACCAATAAACCAACAGATAAACTGATCAAAAATTTTGTAACAATATATCTTTGTACTTGTTCGGTAATATCTTTAAATGTCTTCCTAAGTTTTAACTCGCGTTGAATTGTAAGTGTTTCAATTGCTTCATCCCGGATGTCATCGGAATTTTTATCTTTTGTTGTTTTGAGTTCTTTCCTCATTTGTTTAAGCGAAGATTTTATTTCCCGTTCAACATAGCGCATTCTTATTGCTTCAAAAATTTTATTGTGCCCTGTATTAATGAATATAAAAAAGAAAAGAATCAGCAGAACTGATGTGGCAATTGTCAAAGTTGAAGAAAAGACTCCGCTTGCCAAAACACCAATATCAACCGATTGAATAAGCTTCGACATATCGAAATGCGTTATCAATCTGTTCTTTAATCCAAGCGAAACAGCAGATGTACTTATAATATGATTAAGCTTCGTTTCGTACATCGGCAGCTGTACGCTAAATGCAACAAACCGGTCAATAATTACTTTCGATATGCCGTAAAACATAGATACGGTTAAAAAGAGATCAAGAAAAATTATAACCGGTATTGGTATTTTTTTAGATTCGAAGAAATTATTAAGCGGCTCGAAAAAGAAGAACATGAAATAAGCAATTACAAGCGGAATAAATATGTGCTGTAATTCTCTAAGGACAAAAAAGATTATAAACAATCCCAAAACAGTTACAAAAAATTTAATTGTCGGGTCACTTAAGGGCTTTTTCATTTCTAAAATGTAATTATTTGCTAAAATAAAAATACCAAAAAATGAATTTATATAACGTTTATTTTTGGTAAATTGGCTTTGGGCTTCCCGGCTTCTAATTAAGGAGATAGTTAATGTTAAAATGTCTTTCTGTTAGTAAAGATAAAATTTTTCTTCTCTTTTTTATGTTGTTTGCGCTCCCGCTTTTTATTCAGTGTCAAAGCAGCAATATCACGTCACTAAATCCAAAAGACGAAAAATTAGTTAAACACCCTTCCTGGAGCGTTAACACAACCATTTACGAAGTGAATGTAAGGCAATACACGCCCGATGGGACCTTCAAAGCGTTTGCTTTAAGTTTGCCTAAGTTAAAAGAAATGGGAGTAGGAATTCTTTGGTTCATGCCCATTAATCCAATCGGTGTGTTAAATAGAAAAGGAACTCTTGGAAGTTATTATTCGGTACAAGATTATACAGCCGTCAATCCGGAGTTTGGCTCACTCGAAGATTTTAACTCCGTAGTTAAACAAGCGCACGACCTTGGAATGCATGTTATAATAGATTGGGTTGCAAATCATACATCATGGGACAATGTTTGGACTAAAACTCATCCCGATTTTTATACCAAAGATCAAAAGGGAAAATTTGTTTCGCCGGTAGCTGACTGGACTGATGTTATTGATCTAAACTATGATAATAAAGAATTGTGGAATTACATGCGAGATGCTATGAAATTCTGGATTGAGGAATGCGGCATAGATGGATTCCGTTGTGATGTTGCAGAAATGGTTCCCCTTGAATTTTGGAAGTGGGTCCGTCCCCAATTAGATTCCATAAAACCCGTCTTCATGTTGGCTGAGGGAAGTTTGCCGGAACTTCATCAAGTCTTTGATATGACATACAATTGGCAGCTAAAAGATTTATTTGTTGATTGTGCCAAGGGAAATAAATCCGCAATTGATTTCTACGAATATTTTTCGAGGGAAAAAATCGAATATTCTTTTGATTCCTACAGAATGGTCTTTACGTCTAACCATGATGAAAACACATGGCAAGGTACGGATAAAGAAAGATTTGGAGATGCTGCAGAAACATTTGCTGTGCTTACTTGTCTTGTGCCTGGAATGCCTCTGGTGTATAGCGGTCAGGAAGCGGGTTTGAATAAACGTCTTAATTTTTTTGAAAAAGATTTAATAAATTGGGATAGTAATGTGATGCGTAATTATTATACTTTACTTTTTAATGCTAAAAAAGAAAATAAAGCTTTGTGGAACGGCGCAGATGGCGGCGAGCTGCAAAAGTTATTTGTTAATGACGGGAATATTTTTGCGTTTATAAGAGAAAAGGATAACAATAAAGTAATTTCAATATTTAATTTATCTAATAAAAAGAAACAGGTTACAATAACAAGTTCAAAACTTGATGGCTCTTACAAGAATCTTTTTACGGATAGTTCTGAAACGCTTCGTTCTCAATTTCAGTTAACTCTTGAGCCATGGGGTTATAGAATATTTACAAAATAATGAAGCGGGTGAAAAAAAATTTTTAAAAAATGTTTTAATCAATGGATCATAAGAAAAAAATAGCTTCTTCCAGCAAAACAGTATATTATCTTATATTAACCGCAGGGTTGTTTATGTCGCTTGCTGTTCTCTACGGTTTATTTATCGGATTAAGAATAAATTTTATTTATACATCCCTTCTTAATTCTTCACTGGAAATAAAAAGCAACATCTCCCTTGCCCGTTCCGAATTTTTGAAAGAACCGGGGGCACAAACACCCACAACTTTCAGACATGCAATGGAATATCTTGATATGGCAGAGCTTAATACAAGATCTTTGCTTGAAGAAAAAGAACGCCTCAATATAATTTCTATCCCGATTGATAAAGTTAAGCTTTCAGAAGAAGTTCAGAAACTACAGGCACTATTACTAAATTATCGCGGGCTATCCAGTCAAGTTGCATTGAAGGATTCTACGCAATCAAATGTTAATACTCATCAGGAGTGGGAAGTTCTCTATTCTGATGTTGAAGCCCAGAGCAAAAAAGTAGAAAAAGAAGTAAGAAATGTTCTAACCTCTTTCGTAAAAGTCTTCCGCATAACCCAGCTTGGTCTTGCTGCATTAAGCTTGATTCTTTGTTTAGTTACCGTAATAATTATTTACAGATCGGAAAAACAAAGAAATCTTTATACGCGGAAGTTAGAGGGCGTCTCTCTTGATCTCCAAAAAGGATTACATAGAACAACTAAGGTTGAAAAAGCTTTAAGCGAAAGCCAAAGAAAATTAAGTACATTGGTTCAAAACTTACCGGGCATGGTTTACAGCTGTAAGTTGGGACAAGTCTGGGAATACGATTATGTAAGCTCAAAATGTTTTCAAATAACCGGTTATAAAGAAGATGAGCTGATAGGGAATAAAATTATTTCTTATTATGATGATATAGTTCACAGAGAAGATCACAAAAAAGTAATTGAACAAATCCACCAGGCTGTTGAAGAAAAAAAACCATATCAGCTTGTTTACAGAATAAACACTGCCGTTGGCTATGAAAAATGGGTTTGGGAACAGGGTGTTGGCGTTTTCTCCGATAAGGAAGATGAACTTATTGCTCTTGAGGGATTCATAACAGACATAACTGAACAAAAGACAGTTGAAGACCAGCTTTCACTTCAGAGTAATGCCCTTGAAGCAGCTGCAAACGGAATACTTATTTGTGATAAAGAAGGAAGAATAATTTGGGTCAATACTGCCTTTACTATTTTAACGGGCTATTCACCAAAAGACGTTATTGGCCAAAAACCAAGCGTTCTTAAATCAGGTATTCATGATGATAGTTTTTACGCATATATGTGGGGTAAAATAACCATTGGTGAGACATGGCAGGGTGAAATTGTAAATAAAAGAAAGGATGGAACTGATTATTGGGAAGAAATGCAGATAACGCCAATTAAAAATCCAAGAGGAGAAATAACAAATTTTATTGCAATCAAAGAAGATATAACAGAACGTAAAAAAGCAGATGAATCCTTAAAAGAAAGCGAGCTTAGATTTAGAGGACTTTATGAAAATGCAACAATAGGAATCTATCGTTCTACACCTGAGGGTAAGATTTTACTCGCAAACCCAACTCTCATCAAAATTGCCGGTTATGATTCAATTGATGATTTATTAAATCTTAACGCAGAGAGCACTTATGTAGATTCCAAATCACGAGAAATTTTTAAGAACGAGATTGAAAAGAATGGAAAAATTTTCGGATTTGAATCCAAATGGAAAAAGAAAGACGGGACTGTAATTTATATTCGTGAGAGCGCTCGATCCGTTAAGGACAACGCTGGCCGTGATCTTTACTATGAAGGAACTATAGAAGACATTACTGATAAAAAACTTACTGAAGAAGCGTTGATAGAGGCAAAAGAGCACGCAGAACAATCAGATCGTTTAAAATCTGAATTTCTTGCACAGATGTCTCACGAGATTCGCACACCTCTTAATGTTATCTTAAGTTTTACAGGAATGATGAAAGATGAGCTTCAAGATCAGGTTGATGAAGAACTTTCAAAAGGTTTTGATGTTATTAATGAAGAAGGCAAAAGAATAATGCGTACGGTTGAATTAATATTAAATATGTCGGAACTTCAAACCGGATCATATTCATACCGTGCAAAACATTTTGATCTCTTTAATGATATTGTTCAGAAACAGTTTAAAAATTTCCAACAGATTGCGGAAACAAAAAAAATAACTTTCAACCTCAACAATCCGGGTGTAAATACAATAATTGAAGCGGATGAATATTCTACCAATCAAATTTTTCATCATCTTATTGATAATGCCCTTAAATACACTCATAAAGGAAAAGTTGAAATAACAATCAACCGCAGTCCCAGAAATAATTTATATGTTGATGTTTCCGATACAGGAATAGGAATTGCAGAAGAATATATTCCTATGCTTTTCACACCGTTCTCTCGCGAAGAACAAGGATATACCAGAAATTTTGAAGGCAATGGACTTGGTCTCGCCTTAGTTAAAAAATATTGTGAGCTTAATGGTGCGGAAATAAAAGTATCAAGCGTTAAAGGAAAGGGAACAACATTTAGAGTAACTTTTCCAAATGGGGAATAAACCACAACTTTTTAGATCGGGTATAGTATGAAATCAAACACGTTTATAATTCTATTATTGTTTTTATTTTCATCAATTATTTTTGCGCAAAATGATTTAGAATCAACAACCATTCTGAAGGTTGGAAATAATTTGCCGACTTTTACAACTCAATCGCTTTCCGGTAATACGTTTTCGTCCGATGGTTTAAAAGGAAAGGTTGTGCTTATTAACTTTTGGGCAACATGGTGTCCGCCCTGTAAAGCTGAACTTCCACTGTTACAAAAAAATATTTATGATAAGATTAAAGACAAAAACTTTGTTTTGTTATGTATTTCACGCGGGGAAAAAGATGATGTTGTAAAAAAATTTATCGAACAAAATAAATACACATTCCCCGTTTATATTGACCCCCAGACAAAAACATATAACTTGTTCGCAAGTAAATATATCCCTAGAAATTTTGTTATTGGAAAAGATGGAAAGGTTAAATTAGCTACCGTTGGTTTCAACAAAGAAGAGTTTGAAGGGATGATTCGGCTTATTGAAAAAGAATTAAAAAATTAAATTAACGGGCACATTAAGTGCCCGTTTCATTATAAATAATTTTATTTCTGTACTGATCTTAAAAACGATCCAAAACTTTTTACTTCTTCAAGACGACACGACCATACAAGATCATCATTCCAAACTGTAATGTCGGGACAACCATCGCACATGCTCTGTCTTCCGTCTTGCATAAAATCCACCGGTTGAATAAATAATATTGATTGAAGATAAGTTCGTTTCAGTAACCGCAATGGGTTCTTCAACATTTCTTTCAACGCTTTGCGAACTCCTTTATCAAACGGCCAGAGCAAAAGCATCGCCATTCTTCCCATTTTCGAATTCGTGGTTGAAGCATACGAAAGATATTTTCCTGTACTGAAGTGATAAGTAGCCATCATTAGTTCTATAAACTTCGGGCCAAGATAACCATATATTTTTTTCTTCGTGCCAACTCTTTCGGTTAATAACCATTTAAAAGAATCAACTTTTTCTGTTCCATTTAAATATGCACATGGCATAAAATCCGGGAATTGCTCTTGAACTTTTGCGAGTATATCGGTAGAAAGAATATCCACTCTACGATTTTTTTCTGTATGATAAGCTATTGTTTGCCAATCTACTTTTTGCCCGCCTGCATACCAATTAAACGGCATAGTTGGAACAATATATCTAAATGCGATAAATACCATTGTATTAACTATATCAATATTCTTATGTGCCCACTCAATCATTCCGGGTATGTATTGAATTGTGTCTTCATAAACAGTCGAGTTAAAAGAGCACGCTATTCCTCCAACATCTGCTAACATTCTTGCATATTGATAACGCAGTACATTTAACTCTATTTCATTTTTATCTTTCCAACTTCCGCCGCGTCCCTGTTTACTGTCAACATGAAAAGTAAATCCAAACACGCCGGCGTTTTTTAGTTCAATAAGAAAATCTTTGTTTAACGCATGACCATTAGTATTAATGATCGGTTTTAATCCGCGGGATTTTATATTGCGGACTATCTCAATAATTTGCGGATGAAGAAGCGGATCCCCACCTGCAATTGAAATGCAGTCTGAGTTTCGTTTCTGCTCAAATATATCCAGTTCATGTTTAACTTGTTCAAATGTTTTATGTCCGTCTTTTTGATTTTCTCTGTAACATCCATCGCATGCAAGATTACACATTGAAGTAGGTTCAAGCCAAGAAATTGCGTTGTCCGATAGATTCCACGGAAACCTGTAGAGTTTAAGATGATCAATTATTTTAGCAGACATATTTCACCTTCATTAATAATAGATAATATTAAAACTTATGAAAGAATTTATATTAAACTGCTTGTATTAATGAACGCTTGTATAACGACCCAGTTGTAGTAAAACTACCGATGAATTTAATAAAAAAATTTTTTTAAGCAAATTACTAACTGAACACATGAACTGATTTTTTCAAAGATTACTTCATTAACACATAAGAAACATTATTTGAGAACTGTTTTAGAATAAACCCTTTTTCTATTAGGACTATGGTTGTTTTTGTCATCATAAATTGATAAAACCAAACAAACCATTCCCGGAAAGAGGTTTGGTCTTTATAGACTGAATTTAAATAAAGCTTTACAAAAAGCGGGCGGTTTCTTTCAAGATAGTTTAGAAGATCCTGTGTTATGATTAGAGCAAGCGCTTCAAGTTTTCTTTGATCTGCTCCACTTATAAATTGTAATGTTGAATTTTTAGTTTTAAGCAATTTATCTAGTTCTTTTTCAGTATAAGAAGGTATGGATGAGTTAAATCCATTTCCATATTGTCCAACTGTATAATTGCCTATCTTAATAAATCTGTTGCTAAACAATGCAAATGGTTCTGAATTCTCTCTATTTTGGTTTTGTAATAATGCTAAATAATATCTGCTGCTTCCTCTCTGCGGCGGGAAGGATTTGATAAATCTTTCCTCGATAAATTTCATCTGCCAATAATTATGCAAAACATTTCCTAGAATAAATAAAGATACGTTTTCAAAAGGAGTCTTTTTGAATGATGGTATTTTTGAATATGCTTCTTTAATTTTTTCCATACGATCTATTGCTATTCCGCTCATTTCACGTCCAAGAGAATCGGCTGTATTTTTAATCACTTTCCCTTCATCTGTATCAATTACCATACAAGTTGGAACAAAATCTCCGCTGCTTGTTTTCTTTATTAGTCCTTCACCAAAAAGATCATTTATACGAATGTTGTAAACGCTGTCGCTCATATTAAAATGTTCTTTTATTTTTTCTGCTGTGTAATTATAATGTAGTAGAAGAAGCATTTCTTTTAGATGATCTTTTTCAAGGTTAATTGACGGGGCAGAAAAATTGTTTGATATTGTTCTAGTCTCAAAATTATTTTGAAGGATCTCGGAAATATCTTTTTTGCTGCTGCATGCTGTAAGTAACAGAACTGATACTGCAATAATTATTTTTTTCATTGAGTTACTCTTTATAACCTATCATTAACGATGATCCAAAACTTGTATTCTTCCTTTCAATCTTTTTAATTCCGGCGTTGATTAGCCAATCTTTCATCTCAGATTCCGTATAAGTATCTCCTCTTTCTGTTCCAACCAACATATTCAATGCAAAGAATGCACCGCCGGCAGGCTCTGTCCTTTCTTCGTTCATTATCCAATCTTTAATTACAATTTGACCTTTATCATTAAGCGAGTCAAAACATTTTTTTATCAGCAATTTATTTTCTTCAAAACTATTTATGTGAACTATTGCTGAAAGCAGAATTAAGTCGTAACCATTTCCGAAATTATCCATAAGATAATTTCCTTCCATAAATTCGATCTTATTATTCAGCTTTTCATTATCAACATATTTTTTCGTAATCGGAATAATGTGCGGTAGATCGAAAACAACGGCGTGCATATTCGGATTCTGTTTTATAAACTCCATAGAAAAAGCCGCGGAGCCTCCTCCTATATCCAGCATACGCTTTACTTCTGAGAGTTCGAACATCATAGAAATAATTTTTGCTTCTTTTACTCCGCGATAATGCATTGCCGCTATAAAAGCTTCCGACCAACTGATTCCGCTTGATGATGATTTTCGTTCAGAAGCGGATGTTCCGGCTTTTACAGATTCAGTTAATGAACTCCACGTATTCCACAGTCCAAGCGAATGATAAAGCCCGCCCATGAATTCCGGCTTGCCCTTAACTAAATATTGAGATGCATTCTCACAATTGTAAAATTTTCCGCGGACTTTACGTAAGAATCCCAACGCAACAAGTGCGTTCATCAAACGGTCAGTTGCACGTTCATCGGCATTAATTTTCTCAGCAACCTCTTTTGAGTGCATCATGTGTTTATCTAGAACAGTAAAAAGATTAAGCTCAACGGCAGTCAAAAGAATTCTGCTCTGCTGAAATGAATTTGCAAGCAAGCGGATCTCTTCCGGTTTTAAGTAATTGTTTTGTGTGTTCATTAAATATTTATTTTATGAAAATTATATTCTTCTTCTAAAACCTTCACCGAGAACTTCGTGAACATTAAAGATCATAACAAATGCTTTACGATCTGCCCGACGGACAACATCAACAAGTTTTGTTATTTCGCGGAGCGAAACAACAGTCAGCAGCATTTCGCGTTCAATGTTTCCGTAAACTCCGCGTGTTTTAACCGCAGTGGCGCCGCGTCCCATTTCATTTAAGATTGCTTCTGAAATATTATCAAAGTGGTCGGAAATAATATATACAGCTCTAGCGTAATCCAATCCTTCAATAATCATATCAATTAATTTCGAGGAAATAAATAGTAAGAACACGGCATAAAAAGTTAAGACAAGTGCCGGACGCTCAGGTGAAAGATTTTTTACATTTATTATAAATCCGGCAATTGCGATAACTATAATATCGGTAACTATTATCGCCTGCCCGGGCTTAATACCGAATTTTTTTTGCATGATCGCTGCTATGATATCAGTTCCGGCGGTTGAGCCCTTAAATTTGAAAATAATTCCCAATCCTAAGCCTAACAGCACAGCGCCGATTAAAATCAAAAAGAAAAAATCATTTTTGTATAAATCCTTTATGGTCGCAGAGTCCTGCAGGCGGATAAAAGAGAAACCGGGGATGTCGCCGCGAAAAAAATCAATAAAAAAAGAACTCAATGAAAAGCCGACAAAAGTTTAGAGACCAAATTCTTTTCCTAATTCCTTTAGTCCCCAAATAAATAAAGGAATGTTCATGATCCAGATTAGAACACCGACCGGAATAGTATTGCCGGACAAATAATGAAACGCCATCGCCAATCCGCTTACGCCGCCGGGAACTACGCGTGCATCAACAAGAAATACTCCGATCCCGATCCCCATCATAGCGGCTCCGATTACAATTACAGTGTAATCTATTAAGGGGTTGTCTCTCAAATATTTTTTAGCCATAATAAAATGATTTTTGTTCTTATTTAAAAATAATGAGAATTGTTGCAGCTTGAAAGGAATTGTTCCTAAAGTTTTCCGCTTTTGTATAGCATCTGGGTTTTGATTCGAAGCAGTTGACGTTCAATTATTAAATCCGCAAATCTTTCGGGAATAGTTGTTCGGTCTTTTGAGCGGAGTATTTCGCTAACTTTTGATTCACTAACGTCAATACGGTACATACTGCCAAGAAACCGTTCATAATCTTTAGACATTAATTCGGTGACTTTATTTATCAGATGTTTGCGGATATCTGCCAGATCAGTAATTGCAGGCAAAGAATCTTTTGTTAAAGAAAAATCTTTGTGAAGTTTTTCAACAAGCGATGGGTATAATTCTTTTTCTTCCATAATCAATGTAGAGACGATGGGCCCATCGTCTCTACTTTATTATTGTTTAATATTTGTACTTCAACCACTTTACTACTTCAGACCATTTTGGTTTTTTGCCTGTTCGTAAAATACCAATACGATAAATTTTTCCCGCAAGCGGAAAGAGTGCATAAATAGTTAATAGATTAATAATAACGGCAAGTACCTGCTGCCAAACCGGTACTTCTACCAACGCTAATCTTGCCGGCATTACTATAATGGATGCAAAAGGAAACAATGATGCTATTTCTATGTATGGCTTGTTGGGATTTTCCATCATTGATATTGCGATAAAGAACGGAATTATAATCAGCATCATGATCGGCATATTGCCGGAAGCGGCATCTTGAGAGTTATCAAAAATCGCTCCCATCATAGAAAATAAACCCACAAACAGAACCAAACCTATAAAGAAATTCAGCAGCACATAAATTACAAGCTCAGGTTTAATATTGAGAGTAACTTCCGGCGGTAAGGCAATTAATGCAGATGAAGAAATGGCAAAAATAGTTCCAAGCCAAACTGCCATTTGCGCTACGCCTGTTATTGCTGAACCTAATATTTTCCCGGTCATTAATTCTTTAGCACTTACCGATGATAAAATCACTTCAACAATTTTGCTTCCTTTCTCTTCTATTACCGATTGCATTGCCATTTGTCCGATCATCAGCAGGCTTATATAAAGTAATATTGAAAGTGCATACGATAGAACCAGATTGCCATAACCTTCTTGAGCAATTTTTTCATCTTTAGAAACCTTAAACCCTGTAAAATCAACTCCGCTTCTTGCAAAATCCAGATCTTCGGTTGATAAAGATTTATTCTTAAAGAAAATATCTAGAAATATTTTATTTATAGGTCTTTCTAATTCACGTGAAAGAGAAATGTTTTGAGGTGTTTTTGCATAGTATTCAATTTTTTTATCTTTAAAAGCACTTGCAGGGATGAAAAGAATACCCGTTAATTTTTCATCTATAATCATCTGCTTTTTGTTTTGCAAATGAATCTTGAAATCCTCGCGTGTCATTGCCATATAATTAAAAACATAATGTTTCTTTGTAACAAAACCCTGCTGTGAAAATTCTTTTTGAAAATCTTCAAGTAACTCTCTGTTTTCTACAACTAAATCAAATTTAAGTCCTTTACTTTCGGTAGAATACAGAAGCGCCTGAACTCCGCCGAAAATAAAAATCATTCCGGGCACCAATAAAGTTAGTATAATAAACGCTTTTGAAAATAACTTTTCTCTGAGTTCTCGTTTAATAATTGCCAATACTCTGTAATTAAACATTACGCACCTCCTTACCGTTTGTTCCGTTGTCTTCGTGACCGGCAAGCTCAATAAATATTTCCTGCAGCGAAATATCGTTTGCGTCAAATTTTTTGACTGTTACATTTTTATCTAAGAGTAATCGTAGTAACTGCTGTGCTTGATTAGCTTCTTTCAATTTAATGCCGGTTGTATTTCCGTAATCGGCTATGCTGTCTATAATTGGATTAGATTTTAGAAACGATATGTCTCCATCATAAGTTAGGCTTACATTTTTCTGTGAGTACTTCGATTTAATTTCTTTCAATGAACCTTTAAGAATAATTTTTCCGTGGTCTATCATTACAATATGGTCGCACATCTTTTCTGCAAAATCCATTAAGTGTGTTGAGAAGATTATTACTTTTCCTTTTTGTTTCATTTCAATAATAATTTCTCTTAATAGATTTGTATTGATTGGATCAAGTCCGGAATAAGGTTCGTCAAGAATAATAAATTCCGGTTCGTGAAGAACTGTGGAGATAAATTGAAGTTTCTGTTGATTGCCTTTTGAGAGATCTTCCACTTTTGATAATCTGCGGTCATATAATTCGAATCTCTTGAGATATTCTTCTGCCCTTTTATGAACTTCTCTGCCTGATTTACCCTTGATTTCGGCAAAGTAGAGAAGGGTTTCGAGAACTTTCATCTTCTTATATAATCCGCGTTCTTCGGGTAAGTAACCAACTTGGTTCTTAAATTCCTGTCCGACTTTTACACCACGTAAAACAACTTCGCCATTATCGGGAAGATAAATTCCCATCATCATTCTAATAGTTGTTGTTTTGCCTGCACCGTTCCTTCCAATGAGACCAAATATTGAACCCTCAGGCACTTCAAACGATGCATTATCCACCGCGACCAATTTATCGAAAGTCTTGGTTAAATTTTTTACTTCCAGTGCGTACATTAGATCCCCTAGTTTATTGGTTTTTTAGTTGAGCAAATATAGAATAAGATTAGGAAAAAGAGAAAGAGCCCGCCTCGTCTTCAATAAGTCGAAGCGGGCACGATTAAGATCTATTATTTCTTGCTTATCATTTAATCTTATTTTTCAATTACCAAATCTTTACAATTTTATCTTCCGGTTTTCTCATCTGATCGCCCGGTTTTACATCAAAGGCTTGGAAGAATTCCGGTAAGATTGAAAGCGGACATAAAACACGCTGTCTTGCCGGTGAATGAACATCTGTCTTAAGTCTTAATTTTAATTCTTCGGGACGAATATTGTCCGCCCAAACTTGTGCATAACCTAAAAAGAATCTTTGTGCTGGGGTAAATCCGTCAATCATTTCTCCTTTTTTATACTGATCTGTTTTTTTGAACGCCGCATAAGAAACTGTTAAACCGCCAAGATCACCAATGTTTTCACCTAATGTAAGAGGTCCATTTACTCTAAATGTATCTATCGCAACAAAAGAACTGTAGTGATCTGCAAGTTTCTTGGCGCGTTCTTGAAATTTTGCATAGTCTTCTTTTGTCCACCAATCTTTTAAATTTCCGGTTTCATCAAACTTTCTTCCTTGATCATCAAAGCCGTGAGAAATTTCATGACCTATAACAACTCCCATTGCGCCATAATTAATTGCATCATCTGCATCTTTATTGAAGAACGGCGGCTGAAGAATTGCTGCAGGGAAAGTTATTTCATTGTGGGTTGGGCTGTAGTTCGCATTCACAGTTTGTGGCGTCATATTCCATTCTGCCTTATCAACGGGTTTGCCAATCTTAGAAAGATTATCTTTACGCGCCCATGTCCTTGCTCTTTCTAAATTTTTCACATAAGAATCGCGAGCAAATTCCAATCCGCTGTAATCTTTCCACTTATCCGGATAACCAATCTTAACTCCGAACGAACTTAATTTTTTTAATGCCTGTACTTTTGTTTCTTCGCTCATCCATTCCAATCCTTTTATGCTTTCGCCCATTGCAACAAGAAGATTATTAACAATTGCTTTTGCTCTTGCTTTAGATTCAGGCGGAAAAACTTCTTTAACATAAAGTTGCCCAACCATTTCGCCCATTGCACCGTTGACCGATTGTAGAATTCTTTTCCAACGTGGCTGCATTGCTTTTGTGCCTGCCATAAACTTTCCGTTGAAATTAAATTGTTCGTTCACAAACGATGAACTTAAAGCTGGTGCCGTACTACGAACTAAATTCCATTTTAAATATACTTTCCAATCATCGAGGGAAATATCGTCAATCATTTTTCCAAGCTCTGTAAAAAATTTCGGCTGACCTACAATAACAAGTTTTAGGTCTTCAACACCAAGATTTTCAAAATAAGAGTCCCAATTAAATCCGTCGGAAATATTTTTCAGATTTTCTATTGTCATTTTGTTATAAGTTTTTAAGGGATCGCGATTTTCGAGGCGTGTGTTTGATGCTTTGGCAAATCTTGTTTCAATGCCCATAATTGTTTGAGCATATTTGTCTGCGGCTGCTGCATCAACATCAATTAGCTTAAACATATTTGCAACATACTGAACGTATTTTTCGCGGATTTCTTTTGAACGCGCATCATCCTTGGTATAATATTCAACGTCTTGCAATCCAATTCCGCCCTGAGAAAGATGCGGAGCCATAAGATTACTTTTCTTTGCATCTGCAGTGACAAAAAATCCGAAGAATCCACCTATACCGCTAAGATGTTTTTCCGCGATATACTTTATCAATTCTTTTTTATCTTGAAGAGCATCAATCCTTTTGAGGTCCGGAACAATCGGTTTATAGCCTTCTCTTTCAATCCGCGCCGAATCCATTCCAGTTGCATAGAAATCTCCGATCTTTTGTTGTTCGGAACCCTTCGGCCAATTTTTATTAGCTGCGGCATCTTCAAGAATTTTTTTCAATACTTTATTATTTGCTTCCTGTAAAACATCAAACGAACCATAACGGCTGTATTCATCGGGGATCGGATTATTTTTTTGCCATCCGCCGCATGCAAATTGATAAAAATCTTGTGCGGGTGAGACAGAGCGATCTAAATTTTTTAGATCAAATCCGTTATTCTTATTTTTCTCATCGCCTGAAAATCCTGAAAAAACTAAAAAAGAAAATAGAATTACCACTGATGTGAAAAATAGCTTATTGCTTTTCATACTAACCTCTTAGATTGTTATTAGTTTATATAGAGTTTGAGTAATATTTAGACGATTAGTCTATAGAATTAGTTGGTTAAAAATTGTTAAAAAAGAAACTGGGCTGTGATGAAAAACTTCTTGTAGATTTATTTAATCTTGTTTTTCCAGTATTTAAGCTGTTTTTCAACTTCTTGAGGTGAGGTACTTCCCTGAGATTTTTTGTTCTTAACACTTGCCAGTGCTGTAAGAAGTTTAAAAATATCATTTTCAAACTTTGGTGAGACTTTTTTGTATTCTGTTATCGAGAGTTGATTTAATTTTATATTTTGATCAACGCATACTGCAACAATCTTTCCTACTATATTATGTGCTTTTCTGAATGGAACATTTTTACGGACAAGATAATCAACAAGATCGGTTGAAAGTAGAAGATCTCCGTTAAGTTCTTTTTCAAAACGCTTTTTGTTGAAGTGAGCGTGCTTTAACAATTCAGAAGTAAGATGCAGACAATCCTTGGTTGTATCTACTGCTTCAAAGAGATGAACTTTATCTTCCTGCATATCTCTGTTATATGCCAACGGTAATGCTTTCATTACTGTGAGTAACCCGAACAATGAGCCATAAACTCTTCCAACTTTCCCGCGAACCAGTTCAGCTATATCCGGATTTTTTTTCTGCGGCATTAAACTGCTGCCGGTAGAAAATGAATCATCAAACTGAGCAAATGAAAATTCCTGTGAGCTCCACAGTACAAGCTCTTCACTTAAACGGCTTAGATGCATCATTGTAATTGAACATGAACTAATAAGTTCAATCATCACATCACGGCCGGCAACTGCATCAAGAGAATTTTCAAGAACTCCATTCATTCCAAGAAGTTTTGCAGAATAACTCCTGTCAATCGGCAAAGTTGTACCCGAGAGCGCACCGGCGCCAAGCGGTGATTTGTTTGCGCGTTTCATACAATCATTCAATCTTTCAATATCACGCTCAAACATAGAAATATAAGCAAGTAGATGGTGAGCAAATAAAATTGGCTGTGCTCTTTGTAAATGAGTGTAGCCCGGTACGATTGTGTTTTTATATTGTTCGGCTTTTTTAAGTAAAGATTTTTGAAGTGTCCGGGTAAGTTTAATTAGTTGTGCAATTTCTTTTTTCATATATAATCGTTCATCAAGAGCTATTTGATCATTGCGGCTTCGTGCTGTGTGAAGTTTTTTCCCTGTCTCTCCAATTTTTTCTACAAGCCGATTTTCGATTAATGAATGTATATCCTCTTTTCGCCAATCTAGTTTTAGTTTCCCAGAGGAAATCTCTTTTCTTATTTCTTCTAAGGCTTTAAGAATTAATTTGTCTTCACCGGCCAGAATTATTTTTTGTTTTACAAGCATATTGACGTGGGCTTTGCTGCCGTCAATATCTTCGTTGAAAAGTTTTCCGTCAATGTTAATAGAGGAAGAAAACTTTAGTGCATTATCAGCCAAAGATTTTTTAAATCTGCTATCCCAAAGTGCCATAAAGCCCATCCAAGCTCTTCCCAACTCGCCTCGCTTCGACTTGGTCCAGCGAGTCGAAGCGGGAGGGAAGGACGGTTATATTAATTAAACTATAATACAAAACTTTTCTTTTCATCTTCGGCTTTTTGCATAACACGGTTAATTGTTTTGTAAGGCAGCCCGTAAATTTTTATAAATCCTTCCGATGCCGTATGATCAAATTGGTCAGCTGCCGTGTATGTCGCCAATTCCGGATCATACAGAGAATACGGAGAAGTTCTACCCGAAACAATAATGTTTCCTTTGTAAAGTTTCAACTTTACCATACCGGTTACTTTTTCTTGAGTTTTATCTACAAACGCTTGAATAGCTTCGCGAAGCGGAGAGAACCATAAACCGTTGTAAATCAAATTTGAATATTCTTGAACAATTAAAGCTTTATAATGTGCAACAGATTTTTCAAGTGTAATTCTTTCTAACTCTTTGTGTGCATTGTGAAGAATTATTCCGGCAGGTGCTTCATAAACTTCGCGTGATTTAATTCCGACCAATCTATTTTCAATCATATCAATTCGTCCAACTGCATTTCGACCGCCAATCTTATTCAACTCTTTAACGAGAGAAACGCTATCCATTTCTTTGCCGTTTACACTAACCGGAATTCCTTTTTCAAATTCTATTATTACATATTCCGGTTGATCGGGCGCATCTTCCGGTGAAACAGTATGTTGAAATGCATCTTCCGGCGGTTCTGCCATCGGGTCTTCAAGAATGCCGCACTCTATAGCTGTCCCCCAAATATTTTCATCTATGGAATATGGATTATCCTTTGTTGCGGCAACGGGAATATTGTTGGCTTTTGCATAATCAATTTCCTCTTCGCGGCTTTTAAATTCCCACGTTCTTAATGGAGCTATGTTAATCAAATCCGGAGCCAACGCACCAACTGCAACTTCAAAACGAACTTGATCATTTCCTTTTCCCGTACAACCGTGGGCAACCATATTCGCTCCTTCTTTGCGAGCAACCTCTACTAAGGTTTTTGCAAGTAGAGGTCTCCCCAACGAACAAGCCATTGGATAAGCTTCCTCGTACATTGCACCAGCTTTTAATGCAGGGAATGCATACTCTTCCAAATATTCTTTTGTTAAATCCAATACATAGGATTTTGTCGCACCGGAATTATGTGCTTTTTCTTCGAGACCGACTAACTCTTTTGTTTGGCCAAGATTTCCGGTAAACGTAATTATCTCTGCATCGTAATTATCTTTAAGCCATTTAACCATTACGGATGTATCTAATCCCCCGGAATACGCAACAACAATTTTATTTTTGCTCATTATTTTATTCCTAAAATTATTTTTATTTGTTCAATTAACTTTTTAATTTTTTTTACTGATTGCGGGATTACAATAATTGTATCGTCGCCGGCAATAGTGCCGAGAATTTCCAAATCACTTTTCCGGTCAAGAAACACCGCAACGCCTTGTGCGCGTCCCGGATACGTTTTTACAATAATTATATTTTCGTTTCCTTTTACAAAAAGAATCTCTTCTGCAATTCTATTTTGAAGAGTATTCTCATTTCCTGTTGTACTAAGTTTATAAACTAACCCGCTTGCCGTTGGAATCCGGACTACGCCAAGTTCATTTAAGTCGCGCGAAAGAGTTGCTTGTGTTACTTTAATTCCTTTTTGCTTTAAAACTTTTACAAGTTGAGTTTGATTGAAAATCTCTTGCGCTGTAATAACAGATTTAATCAACGCGTGCCGTTTCTGAATTTCTTCTAATTTTTTAGTCATGGTTCTTCTCCCATTTTTATTACCGTTGTCATTCCAATCCCGTCTCGTCGGGAGAGAAATCCCAAATTCAAAACTGTTAAGATTCTTCATCCGGCTAAAGCCGGATTCGGAATGACAAAAAATTACTCACCAACTATTTCTGTTCCAACACCTTCTTTTGTAAATATTTCCAACAATAAAGCATGTGGAATTCTTCCATCAACAATGTGAACTTTCTGAACGCCTTTATCAATTGCATCAAGAGCGGATTCAACTTTGGGAATCATCCCGCCATTTATTATTTCATCTTTGATAAATCTTTCTGCATCCTCTTTAGTAAGATGAGGAATCAAATCATTATTAGCTTTTACTCCTTCAATGTCGGTCATATAAACAAGCTTTGCGGCTTCAAGTGCACCGGCGATAGAGCCTGCAGCAATATCTGCGTTCACATTATACACGGTTCCGTTTTCATCTACACCTATAGGTGCGATTACCGGTAAATATCCGTCTCTTAATAAATTTTTTATTAAAGTAGTTTTCACATCAATTACTTCACCGACTAATCCTAAATCATCCTTCTCATATTTTTTTACCGAGACTAATTCCGCATCAATGCCGCTAACACCAACTGCCCGTCCACCGTGAATATTTATTCGTCGTACGATATCTTTATTGATTGATCCCGCAAGAACCATTTGCACAACATCTCTTGTTTCTTCATTTGTATAACGCTGACCATTAACAAATTTTGTTTCAATATTTAATTTCTGCGATAAGGAAGTAATTTCTTTGCCCCCGCCGTGAACAACAACCACATCAATTCCAATTTTGCGAAGCAGGGTAACGTCTTGCGCTACCATTGATTTAAGCTGTTCATCTTCCATAACAGCTCCGCCGTATTTTATTACAAAAGTTTTTCCTTCAAATTGCTGGATGTAAGGAAGCGCTTCAATTAAAACATCTTCTTTTCTGAAAACCGGATTCGTCACGTGCGGTAACTCCCGTTAATTTTTACATACTCTTCGGAAAAGTCGCACGTCCAAACTGTAGAAGTCCCGCTTCCCATATTCAATTTGATCAATAGATTTACGTTTTTTGATTTAAGTGTCTTGTTCGCTTCTGCGATAGGCAGCGTAACAACATAATTCTGTTTGAGAATTGGAACATTGTTAATAATAATTTCAAACTTATCCGGATCGAAATCAATTCCCGAATAACCTACTGCCGCAATAATTCTTCCCCAGTTCGCGTCTTCACCATGAATAGCGGTTTTAACAAGAGGAGAAAGTGCAACTGTTCTCGCAGCTTTTGTTGCATCTTCATCGCTTAATGCGCCTTCTACAGTAATCTCAATTAATTTTGTAGCGCCTTCGCCATCAACAACTATATCAACCGATAATTTCTTCATTACTTGATAAAGGTTTTCTTCGAACATTTTATAAGATTCCGTTTCCGGCAAAAGCGGATTTATTCCTGAAGCGCCGTTTGCAAGAGCAATAACCATATCGTTAGTGCTTGTATCTCCATCAACGACTATTCTATTGAATGTTTTATCGCAAACATTTTTTAACATGCTTTGAAAAACATTTTTTTCAATTGCAGCATCTGTTGTTACAAATGCAAGCATAGTTGCCATGTTTGGATGAATCATACCGGATCCTTTTGCCATTCCGCCTATACTTACTTCTTTTCCATCTATAATAAATGTTGATGAAGTTGATTTCACAAAAGTATCTGTAGTCATAATTGCTTCTGCAGAGCTTATGTATTCACTTTTATCAACTTGCTTGGCTATTTGATGAATTCCGTTAATTATTTTCACGATTGGAAGCGGTTCTCCAATAACACCGGTTGAAGAAACAAAAATTTCTTCCGGCTTAACGCCAAGTACTTTCGCTGTTTCATTCGCCATTGTAACTGCGTCTTTATAACCGCGTTCACCGGTACATGCATTTGCATTTCCGCTGTTAACAATTATTGCTTTAAAAGTTTCGCTTTCGTTCAAATGTTTTTTACTGATTAGCACCGGTGCTGCTTGAACTTTATTAAGAGTAAAAACCGCCGCGGCTGTAGCCGGTAAATTGGAAACAATTAACGCAAGATCCTTTCTTGACCTTTTTATTCCGCAATGGATTCCTGCAGAACGAAATCCCTTGGGAGCTGTTATACCGTCTTTTATTTTATCTGCAACGATTGCTTCTTGCTGCATTTTAATAACCCTTCTGTTTGTTGAAATCCGAACATTATGTTCATGTTTTGAATTGCCTGTCCTGCCGCACCTTTCACAAGATTATCAATTGTAGAAAAGAGAACCAGCACATTGTTCTCATAAATTCTGAAACCGATATCACAAAAATTTGTATTAACTACATTTTTCATTTCCGGAATTTCTGTGCCCATAAACCGTATAAACGAAGCTGATGAATAATTATGCTTAAACGTGTTTATTATTTTTGCTTCCGATACATCATTCTTCAACGGGACATGTATTGTTGTATAGATTCCCCGCGTAACGGGAAGAAGATGCGGTACAAAAGAAAAATTTGTTTCAACTCCGCTAAAATGTTTTAAGTATAGTTTTATCTCCGGATTATGCTGGTGATCGCCTGCTTTATATGCACGTACACTTTCATTCACTTCGCTGAAGATCATGTTTGCAGTTACAGATTTACCTGCGCCGGAAGTTCCGCTGTAAGAAGTAATGCAAATATTTTTCTGTTCAATTAAATTTTCTTTTAATAATGGAATAAGCGCCAACAAAATACTCGTCGGATAGCATCCGGGATTTGCAACCAATTTTGCGCTTGATATTGCATCTTCGTTCCACTCGCTTAAACCATATACGGCGCTGCTTAAAAGTCCAGGTTCAGTATGTTCATGCTTATAATATTTTGCATAAACAGCAGCATCCTTTAATCTAAAATCTCCACCGATATCAATCACTTTAACATTTGCATCAACTGCTTCTTTAACAACTTGCATAGATTGTCCGGAGGGCATTGCAATAAACAATAAATCCACTTCTTCAAGTGCTTCCTTTTGGAATTGCTCAATTTGGAGAGAAATCATTCCACGCAAAGAAGGATGTATCTCTTCGATGTAATTTCCAACGGTTGAACTGCCGAATAGTTTTGTAATATTTACTTCGTCATGATTAAGAAGAAGCTTTATCAACTCCACTCCGGAATA
>VEPI01000163.1 GCA_012026935.1 Melioribacter sp.
TTGCGAATTGAGAATTGCGAATTGTATGAACCGGGTAATTGTACTTCATTAACAAGAGTTTCTACTTCTCTGCCGAGTAAATCATAAACTTTTAAACTGACTTTACTGATAACGGATAACCGATAACTTATAACAGTACTTGGATTAAACGGATTAGGATAGTTTTGCGAAAGATAAAATTGAGACGGTATTTCACCATCATTTTTCACAGAAGTGAGATTGCTAATATTGCTACTGCCGTAAGAAAATTTATATGTCCCGCTTGCAGGCTCTTCTACCGATCCGCCCGCATTAGTTTGATAAGTAAAATAAAATTCAACAGTTGTTCCGTTGGGTGAAACTGGAAGTGTGTAATTATATTTTAACGTATTATTAAAAACTACGGTGTCCATAGAAACAGACTGATTAGGGCCGTTACCAATCTTAAAATTTAATCTTACAGTTGATGATTGAACTCCATTACTATTAATGAAAATTTTATTGAGGACATTGTAAACATTATTAACAGCACTAAGATTAGGATATGAAATTATTCTTTTAGCAGAGATCAATCCCCAGCCTCTACCATTATTAGTTTGATTACCGGAATTATCTCCGCATTCAAGAAATATTTTTCTTATCTGGGCATTTGTTAAATGAGGCCAGCATGATTTTAGTAATGCGGCAATTCCTGCTGCTATTGGTGTTGCATAAGATGTACCGCTTCCAGTACCGTAAGTAGTATCAGTTATTGCAACATAATTACCCTGCCCCATAGCAACTATTTCGGGTTTAATTCTTCCATCGGCTGTAGGTCCGGGTAAGCTGAATGAAGCTAAAATATTTCCGGAATTTACAGCACCAACCGCAATTATATTGAATGCATCCGCAGGTGAGTTGATAATCCACCAGCCGTCATTATTATAATTTCCGGCAGCAGTAAAACTGGTTACACCTCTTTGAAAAGCAAGATTAGCGGCTTGTGCTACAATCGTAGTATTGCCATTCATATCAGCATAAGTATATGAAGTTTGTCCTGCATCAAATAACGTATATCCTAATGAACTGCTTGTAATATCAACTCCGGCACTTTCCATATCTTGAAGAGCGGCCGCATAATTATCTTCTTCAGCATGAGTTTCGCTTGCATCATTTTCTGTTTCTGCTAAAAAGAATTTTGCATCATACGCCGGACCAATTGCGTTACCCGGATCAAAGCCGGCCATAAGACAGAACACACTCGATCCGTGGCCACTCTGGTTTGAAACGTGAGCAAGGTGATGAACATAATCTGAATCTCGAACTACAACTCGAGTTTTTAATGAATTATATGTACTAGGCGAAAATCCATCATCAAGAATTCCAATATACACTCCGGTTCCTTTAATACCTAAATCATGAACTGTTGGAATATCGGAAAGATTATTTTGTGTGAATGATCCGCCGTAGTCGAGAGAAGTTGTTTTTTTTAATGAACCGGTTTTTTCTTGGCTTTCAGTTGACGGAATACTTGGTTCTTTAATTCCCTTTAAGACAGCAACCGGATTAACTCTTTCTACAAAAAAAAGTTTCTTAATAGTATTTAATTGACTATCTGTTAAGTATGATGAGACAGCATTAAACCATTTCAGTTTGTTTTCAATTTTGATTCCAAGGTTTTCAATTTGGTTAACATAATTTTCATTTAGAGGAATATCTTCATAGGTGATATAATTATTCTCACCCATAACTTGTTTTCTTCTTTCAATTGCTCTTTCCGATAATTCCTTTTCAGCTGACTTAAACAGTGCAGATGATTTCTGTAAAGAATTAGTTGGGGAGACACCTTTATCTTTGAAATAGATCAGGTATTTCGTTTGTGAATTTACAGACGCTGAAATAATTAAAAGAAGAAATAGAATGGATATTTTTTTCATAAAAACCTCGATTATCATTCTCTAACAAATAATAAAATAAAAAAGTGCGAAATAAGAATTTATACTTACCCGCACTTAGAATTAAACTAATAATCCGCTCAAACTCAATGAACTATTTTTGCTATTCTGCCTAAACGAACTGACCCAAGAAGTTTGAAAAAATCAGAGAATGGTATGCTTGGATCCCACGACCAATAAATCAAAAACGCTTCACCAATAATTTTACTGCGCGGGACAAACCCCCAGAACCGGCTATCCAAACTGTCATCACGGTTATCACCCATCATAAAATAGTAATCTTCTTTTAATGTGTATGAATTAACCGCTTTCCCTTCAATCATTATCCGATTGCCCTCAACAGTAACTACACGTTTGCCAAATTCACGGTCAATAATTGTCCGCCATTGCTCTACATTATCCAAAGTTAAATTTATTACATCACCCTTTTTAGGAATTACAACCGGTCCATAATTATCTTCGTTGAATGAGCTGCCTTTCGGAAATATTCTTGTGTCAACATCAGATATCGGTCTTACATAATTATCATATTGGATTTGCGGAGCGCGTGGAGCCTCTTTCCCGTTAACAAAGACTACTTCATCAACAATTTTAATCGTATCGCCCGGAACTCCGATACATCTTTTTACATAATTACTTAATTCCGTAGGGACCAATTCATCTTTGTCACCGGGGAATTCAAAAACAACTATATCTCCGTGTTTAGGTTCCCGCAGCGCAGGCATTTGAAAATACGGCAAAGAGATATTTGTGAATGGGATACTTCTTGGTGAGGATGAACCATAAATAAATTTATTTACAAAAAGGAAATCACCGACCCAAATTGTTTTTTCCATTGATCCGGTTGGAACGCGGGAAGTTTCAATCAGAAAAGTTTTGATTAGAAACGCTGCTATTGCAGCGAATAACAAATTTTTCCAGAATTCCCAAAATTTTTGCTGAGGAGTTTTAACAGCCGGCTTTTTTTTCTCGGCGGATACTTCTTTTTTTTCTGACTTGTTAAAAAGTGACATATCAAACCATTTTTAATTGCGAATTGAGAATTTATAATTGAGAATTAATTTAATCATCAATCTGTAAAACAGCTAAAAATGCTTCTTGAGGAATTTCCACATTGCCAACTTGCTTCATTCTTTTCTTCCCTTCTTTCTGTTTCTCAAGAAGTTTTCTCTTTCTTGTAATATCTCCGCCATAACATTTGGCCAAAACATTTTTACGAAGTGCTTTCACATTGGTTCTCGAAACAACTTTTGAACCTATCGCTGCTTGAATTGAAATCTCGAACATCTGCCGCGGTATCAGATCTTTTAACTTCGTACATACTTTCATTCCCCAAGTGTAAGATTTCTTTTCGTGGACAATGATTGAAAGCGCATCAACTTTTTCTCCGTTTAACAAAATATCAATTTTAACAAGATCGGATTCGCGATAACCGATAAACTCATAATCAAAAGAAGCATAACCGCGCGATATAGATTTCAGTTTATCGTAAAAATCAAAAATTATTTCTGCAAGAGGAAATTCAAATTCTATATCAGCACGAGTCGGATCAATGTACGTTGTATTCTTATATACTCCCCTTTTTTCAATTGCAAGCTGCATTAAGTTCCCGACATATTCGCTCGGTGTAACTATTTGAGCTTTTACATACGGTTCTTCCACATGATCAATATCGCCTACTGCCGGCATATCTGCCGGATTATCAACAACAACCTTTACTCCATTCTTTTTGAAGACCCAGTATTCAACGTTTGGAAGCGTTGTAACAATTGATTGACCATATTCACGTTCCAATCTTTCCTGTACGATTTCCATATGAAGCATACCAAGAAATCCGCAGCGGAAACCAAATCCAAGAGCTGTTGATGTTTCCGGTGTATAACTCAGTGCAGAATCGTTAAGACGGAATTTCTCAAGTGCCTCGCGAAGATTTTCATACTCATCTGTATCGGTAGGATAAAGTCCGCTGTAAACCATCGGTTTAATTTCTTTATATCCCGGTAATGCTGATTCAGATCCGTTTCTAAAATGCGTTACAGTATCACCAACTTTTGTATCATGCACATCTTTAACACCGGCAATAAGATATCCAACATTTCCCGCTGCTAATTCCCCGGTGCGGATTCTACCAAGACGTAACGTGCCGACTTCTTCAGCAAGACATTTTTTATCATTTACAAAAAACTTAATCTCATCTTTTTCTTTTAGAACTCCGTTAAACAAACGGACGTAAGCAACAGCGCCGCGGTATGAATCAAATATTGAATCGAAAACTAACGCTTGAAGCGGGGCATTCTCATCACCTTTTGGAGGAGAAATTCTTTTAACGACTGCTTCCAACATTTCCTCAATACCAATTCTTTCCTTTGCACTAACCGGAATTATATCTTCATCTTTACAGCCGATCAGATCAATGATCTGTTTCTTGACAACATCAACCATTGCACTCGGCAGATCAATTTTATTAACGACCGGAATAATTTCAAGTCCGGCATCTATTGCCATATAAAGATTACTGATTGTTTGTGCCTCAACTCCTTGTGCAGCATCAACAACTAAAATTGCACCTTCACATGCGGCGAGAGAACGTGAGACTTCGTACGAAAAATCAACATGACCGGGAGTATCAATCAAATTTAGAACATAAATTTTGCCGTCAAGAGCTTGATACTTCATCTGAATTGCGTGCGATTTAATCGTAATACCCCGTTCACGTTCAAGATCCAAACTATCAAGCAATTGATCTTTTGCTTCTCTTTTAGATATTGTATGCGTGAACTCAAGCAGACAGTCTGCAATTGTAGATTTACCGTGATCTATATGAGCTATTATGCAAAAATTACGAATGTCAATCATACTTTTTAAATTTTGGTGCGAAAATATATGAAAATAGAGGGGGTATTACAATTTGACCGCGGGACTTCAGAAGCTGATTCGAGCCGGATTATCTTTGATTATGAAGAGCATAAAGATCGAAATGTAACTTGTCTTTTTATTATTTTTGTTTAAGGATTAAGAAATGAAAATTCGGCATATAATATTTTTTCTGGTACTATTTTTCACTGTTCTGTTCTCGCAGAATAAAAGTACAACTTCGCCTTCGATAACCAACACTCCGCAAATTGATACTGTTTTAAAGATTCAAATAAAAGCACAGCTTGCTTCTCCTCCATTATTCTACCAGGATAAAATTTATGCTTCCGATCAAACCGGAGTGATAACATGTTTTGATATTTCCGGCAAGAAAATTTGGAGCCGCAGTACTTCAAACAAACTTCAATCAAAATTGGTTATAGCAGATAATTTATTATGTACATCAAACAGTAAAAATGAAATTCTAACTTTTAGTTTAGAAAAAGGGACACCTATACAATCATTTGGAATTGGCGACAGCGTTACAACAAATTTGATCTTGCTTCAGTATGCCGGCAGAAAAGAATTAATGATACCTAAAACAACGGAATCGAGATCTGCTATTATATTCGGAACAAACAACGGTAAAATTTATTGCTATGATCTGGAAACTCTGCAGGAATATTGGCATAACAATGATGCCGCCGGAATGATCAAAACAGATCCTATTGTTGTTGCAAATAAATTACTTTTTACCAGCAAGGATGGATTTCTATACTGCATTGATACTCGTGACGGATTGTTAAACTGGCGTTGGAAAGAAAAAGCAGAAACCGATTTTTCCAATTCACAGATAATGTGTGACGGCGAGAAAGTCTATGTCTATGATAATGAATATTCCCTTTTCTCAATTGACCTGCTGCTTGGAAATTTTACATGGAAATCTGCCGCAAAGATTTTTGATGCAATTGGAATTTCAACCGATAAAAAAAAATTATACGCTAAAGGACTGTACAGTAAATTTTTTATTCTTTCAGCTTTAAGCGGCAAGGTGTTAAAAGGAATTAAACGTAATGATCTTTTTGAAAGCGACAATGTTTCTCCGTTTGAATATAAAAAGAAGATTCTTTTTACCAATTGGAATTCTATTTTTTCTCTAAATGAAAAATTTAATGAAGAGAATGTTTTCTCATACGGGAATTCCTCTTTAAGCTCATTGCAGCAGATTGATAAAAATATATTTTTTACTTCCAATACAACCGACACAATAATAATTTTCTCAATAAGGTAGCGCTTGAATAATTTTGAAGGAATCATTTTTGATATTGACGGGACACTCACATCAACTAACGAACTTATCTTTGCAGCTTTCCGGCACGTAACTGAAAAATATCTCGACAAAAAAGTTACAGATGAAGAAATTATTGCACTTTTCGGTCCGACGGAAGATGTAATTCTAAAAGAGTGGATGAAAGAAGATTACGAAGACGCACGCAAAGATTATATGGCTTTCTACGAAGCCAAACATCATGCAATGGCAGATGTCTATCCGGGAATTAAAGAAGCGCTTTTATATATAAAGTCCAAAAACATTCCTCTTTCGATCTACACAGGCAAAGGACGTGGTTCAACCGATATAACGCTAAGGAAAATTGGCGTCTATGATCTTTTCGATATGATAGTTACCGGTGATGATATTGAAGGGCATAAACCTTCACCTGAAGGGATAGATTTGTTTGTGCATAAATTTAATTTGAACCGCAGTAAAGTTTTAATGATAGGTGATGCGCCTGCAGATATTAATGCAGCAAGAAATGCCGGAGTAAAAATTGCCTCCGTTGTTTGGGATAG
>VEPI01000119.1 GCA_012026935.1 Melioribacter sp.
GATTTATCAACAAGCTGATTTACAGACTGAATCTCATCGCCTTTCTTTGTTGATGTTACTCTATCTTTTCCAAAATCATCCACTGCATATTTTAAAGAGTATATGAACATTTCATTTGGAGAATATTTACCATCAAATTTTCTGCTTAGTAATTCACTGGCAGCAAAAAGGTATATAGGAAGCTGAAGTGATATCCCGGTTTTCAGGTCATCAAAACTTGGTTTTGCACCGCCTAGCTTGTAATCAACAATGTTGAAGGATTTTATTTTTTCATTTATCTCAATACGATCAATTTTACCCCGGAGTTTTATGTTATCAATGATAACCGGTTCTTGATCGCTTAATATCTTATCCGAACCGCTTTCCTTTAACCTTCCGAAACTAACCTCAAAGAACATCGGGATAAAATCATCTTCGCATTTTCTTTCTGTTTCTAAAAACTTGTACAGAATTGATTCTTTTTTATTTCCGTTTAGTCCTAAAATCTTTTCACGTTCATAAAATGTTAAAGGTGAACTAAATGCAGTTAACTGAAGCTGGTTTGTCGCAATCTCAAAAATTATTTTCTCCGCCTGTTGAAAAGTTTTTTCATCACAATTAACAAGTTTTATTTTCTTCTCCCTTAATGAAGAATAAAATTCATACAGTATTGTGTGAAGCAATCTTCCCATTTCTATTGCTTCAATATCTTCGGTTGGTTCTTCAATAGTTTCTATTCCCAATACACGTTCGACAAAAAATTTGAACGGGCACTTAGCATATGTTTCAAGTTGTGAGATAGAATATTGTTTTGATAAAAAGGAATTCAACTTACCGGTGATCCCCGGATCATCCGAACTAATATTTCCGGAATACGGAGATTCAACTTGTTCTTCGGAATTTCTAATCTTATCTATTTCAAGCGCTTGGGTAATTTTTTCAAGATCAACAGTAAGATTATTTTTCATTTTACTGCTGATGGATTCTGTTCCGTTTTTTCCAATAAGAGTTTGCAAATCTTCATTTGAAAAAATTATATCCTCATAATCATTCTCGTTTTTCGATGAGATTGAAAAGACCTCGTCAAATTCATCCAAAAAAGTAGAAACGACAATTTCCCTTCCGCTTTCGGTTAGCGGATAAGTTAAAAATAATTTTTTCTTCCAAGTACAGAGTCCCTGATAAAAACGGTAGCGCTCTTCGGTTTGGTGAATTTTTGCTTGCTTCTTGAATGAGCCTGAAGAAAATATTTCCGGTGAATAACGCGTTGGCAAATCACCATCGCACAAACCGCCGATAAACAGATAATCGAATTCCAATCCGCGTATTTCATCAAGTGTTGTAATCTGTACTCCGTAATCAGATTTTTCTTTTACATTGAATCGTGCCCAATTACATGCAGTTCGTATCTGGTCCATGTAAAAATTAATTGCAAATACTTTTTCATCACCATATTCTTTGGATAAGAGCTGAAATATTTCCGACATTGTTTCCAGAAAATCTGTAAATGCTCTTACATTTTTCTCCTGGTCTATCTCTATCGAAAGAAGCTTAAAAGGGATTTTAGTCTTAACAATAAAATCACTAAACCTCTTATGAAATTCTCTGATCGGTAATTTCCCTTCAAAAGGTTTTAGTAATTCCGATATAAATTGTATGTCGCTCAAAGCCCTATTATAAAGGCTTTTCTTTGTGTCCCCATCATTATCATCATCACCGCTGTAATCCAAATTTACGATTGCATCTTTAAGTGAATCAACCCAGTGGTCTTTTCCGGAAACAATTTTTAGTTCCGAAGATAATCGGTAGAGATTTGAAACATTAACTTGTTTCGTATCTATGAAGCCGCTGCTTAAAGCACGGAAAATATTTTTAAAGTAGAAATCATTTTCCGCTATCTCTAAAAAATTTACAATAGCAGTAACAGGGTTTGCATTATCAAGCGGTGTTCTATCCGATAGATTGTACGGCAATCCGTTCTTTTCAAATATATCTTTTATTGTTGATGAGTAATTCTGAATTAGATTAAACGCCAGACATATTTTATGCGGTTCGCATTTTTCATAAGTGATTATTTTTTTTATTTCCCTTGCGATCAGTTCTATCTCTTTTTCACGGTCGTTCGCAATAATTTTTGAAATACTTGCGGAATAATCAATCTTAGATGAAAGTTTTTGTGAACTAAATAATTTATCGCGTAAAAGCTTATGAAATTTATTTTGGTCGTGTCTGTTTTTTTCTTCAATGTTAATAAATCCAAGTTGATAAAGTTTATCATAACACTTATCAAGATGAGAAAAGATTGATTTATTATTTGGCGAGTAATCGAAACTCAAAAATAATTTTGTACTGCCTACGCCGGAAAGTTTTTGAATGATCACAATTTCCGGATTAGAAAACTCATTGAATCCGTCTATAATTATTAAATTAACTTCATCGTACAGTTTGCGAAAGTTTGCAATAAATTCTTTGATCGTTAGTTGATTCAATTGTAAGTATATATCCCCGACTTCATACGCATTTAGCGCAAAACATTTATTGCGGTAATTTTCATAAATATCGGCGATATCTAATGCTTTTAGTTTCTCCGATTGTTCCAGCTTTTCGGCTTCGCTTCGCAGCAAACCCGGTGTAATTCCTTGCCGTTTATATTCGGATATTACATTTTTTATCCGGTCCAGCGCTCCAAACGGAATTTCATTCTTATAAAGAGAGAAATATTTCAGTTCGATCTCCGCAGCACTTTGTCTTATGAAAACTGTTGCGGCAGCTTCACTTAAGTGCTTGAATGGATGTGTAACGGATAAAAGTTTTGTCGAAATAGTTCCAAGCGTTTCAATGTTCAACCCTGATGCAGCATGATTGGGAATTCTTGATATAAATTCTTTTTTAAGATTTCTTGCTTTACGGTTTGTTGGAACGATAAGCAATAATTCATTCAGCCTGGATGTATCAATCTTTTCGCTGATTAAAAGATCAACATTTACATCTTTAATATTTTCTTTAGTTAATATCATTTGCCAAGCATTAATAATTTATAAGATTTTCTAATCTGCCGGGATAAATCAAGATCCAGCAATTTTATTATTGTCCTAAAACGCTTTTCGGCATCTTTGCGTGTTGATACCAATAGTGTTTCCAGTTCAAGAAATTTTCCAAGTCCTTTAACTTCATCAAGATGAATCCGTGTATTCTTATATAGATATAAAATTCTTTTTTTCTCTACGACCGTATCAACATCAAAAACATCGTTCAAATATTTTTCCGGATTCTTTCCTTCTAACCGCAATAATTCATAGTTACTCCAACGCTTTCCTTTTTCATCGCGCAGATATTTTATCAAAGTAAAATTATTTCCTTCAACCCGCAGCTTTAGTAACCCATTTCTGGTTTTGTAGTAAATGTCTTTTTGTTTAAGAATACCCTTTTTTTCAGCATTTATTCTTCTAAGCGCATTTATTAATTTTGTATGTGATTCAACTTTGATTTTTAGTTCTAAATTTAGAGGCATTTTTTTGAACTTATTTTTAGTTTGTGTTGTCTAAGAGTTAAGATTAACCTTAGAGTGAATTATTTTCTCCGGTTGATTTTTAACATATAATCCATATCTTTAATAAGAAGCTTAGCAAAAGGAAATATAAGATGAAAGTGTTAATGATTCTTCTGTTAATTGTTCCGTTCGGTTTATCTAGTGCACAAAAGATCGGCGAACTTGCGCCTGAGAGACCGCCGGAAATATTTCCCAACAACGCCTGGGGTGTTGATGTTATGTTTACCGAAGGCGGATTCGGTCTCGGAACTTTTTTACGAAAATCGTTAGCTGTTGATCTTACCGGATTTGTTGATTTCTCAATATCCGAAACTAAAGATGAGCGCGAAGTTACTTACATAGATTATTTCGGAAATAGTTATACACCTGATAAAGTAAACCGCTCTTTTCAACTGCCGTTAAATTTTGGAGTACAATACAGAATGTTTTCAGAATCGCTGACTGACAACCTCCGTCCTTATTTAGCTGCCGGGATTGGACCAACTTTAATTATTACCACACCGTACGATAAAGAATTTTTTAATGCGTTCGGTTCTGCACAAACTAAATATGCTATCGGCGGATATGTTGGATTTGGTGCAAACATGGGAACGAGCAAATCAAATTTGATTGGCTTAAACGTTAGATATTACTACACCTATGTTTTTGGCGATGGTATTGAAAATATTACCAATGTATTTAGAAAAAATTTCGGACAGTTTGCTCTAACTCTTACCGTCGGGATAATGTATTGAAATCCGAGAATAATTCTTTCAACGGATTCAGTGAGGAGATTTTTAAATTTCTCCGCGGTTTAGATAAAAATAATTCCGTTGAATGGTTTCATAAGAATAAAGAGCGTTATCAAAAATTTTTAGTTGAACCCGCAAAAGCGTTTATAACTGATCTTGCCCCGTTCTTAAACCAGCTTAATCCCGCAATAAGAACAGAACCAAAATTTAACAAAACAATAATGCGCTTGAATAAAGACATGCGCTTTGCAAAGGGCGCACCTTACCGCGCATTTTTATTGATTCACTTCGGCAGATTTAAATTAGACAGCGAATTCTTTCTCTTCTTTGAACCGGATGATTACCAGATAGGGTTGTTCATCAACAACACAAACGAAGAAAATCTTTACTTCAGGCAAAACCTAACGAAGTTCAAGAAAGAAATTATTTCTGTATGCAGCCGTTACAACATTAACGACAACTTCAGTTTATATGATCTTAATAACGATACCGAAGAAGTTGTTGGAAAGTTTAACGCGGAAAAACATTTCTCGAAGCTGGAAGAAATTGAAATGATAATTCTTCATAAGAAGAAAAAGCCTGGTCTAAAAAAACTTTACTCGAGTGAAATAATTCCCGAAATGATGAAAACCATAACCACACTTTACCCGCTCTACTGCTTTGCTATCTCACCACAGCCGTTGAAAGAACTCCAAAGGTTTGAAGACAATTTTGGAGAAACGGTTTAATTATATACTCTTCACAAAATTAAAACGACACGCCATATTGTTCCGCGTAGAAAAACTATTTGAATAATCAAATATTTATTTTAAGTTGTGTAAGCAACATGAGATTGTAGTAAGATGTTATTAGGTAAAAGATTATATCTAAATACCGCTGAATCAATCACGAACACAACACTCCAAAAATTTTCTTCTGCTACTTCTTATAATCTATTCTATTCATGATAATATTTTCTCAAAAGAGAAATTGAAAATAGATTAGAAATAAGATTCAAAAATATTCCTACTGCCCAAATGCATATACGCATCTTCATCAGAAAAAAAATGGAGGTGATAAATGAAAAGTTTACTGAAATTTGTTGCGATGGTCCTTTCCTTATCATTATCAATTTCAAATGCACAAACATGGTCGCCGTCTGAAAATTCACACTTTGGTGTTGATGGATTTGAGTCGGCAGATTTTTTTCGCCTGACACCTCAGCAAGTGGATGATGCCTACGTATGGGAATCTTCAGGTATTAGAAATATGAACATTGCATGGAACAGAACTCTTAGTCCTACCGGCGGACAGTTTAGATGGAATGTTATTGAAGCTGTTCAAGGAACTTACGATTGGTCAAAGCCGGATGCATTTATGAATAGAGTTCAAGCTCAAGGACTGCAATTGCTTGTACTTGTTCATCCGTACGCTCAGTGGGATCAGCCGACCAAAACAGACATGAATTACGACAAGCCAAACAATATGACGGCATTTAAAAAATTCATCGCAAAATTAGTTGAACGTTACGACGGCGACGGCGTTAATGATATGCCCGGACTTTTGTATCCAATCAAATATTATGAGATAGGCAACGAACCTGAGTTACAAACTTTCGGGGATGCACCGGGAACGTATAATGATTTTATGGAAACTGTTAAAGCTGCTCGCGATACTGCAAAAATTGCTTATCCCGATGTAAAGATTGTTATCGGTGGCGCATCGCCGGTATATGACTCGCGCGGATTTATAAATCAAGTAGATACATTTTGGAAAGGAGCTTTAAATCGCGCAAATGTTGGAAACTATTTCGACATTTTTAATTTCCACTTTTTCGTCGGTGAATATTCACAGGATATTTCAGTTTATATTGACTACTGGACGCAGCTATTATCTACATACGGTTTGTCGGGAAAAGTAATTTGGCTTACGGAAACCGGCACGTACTCAGGCACAGCTAACAATTTGGATGGATCAGCCTGGCCCGTCCAATCTACAACTTATCAGGCGGGATGGTGGCTTAAACAATCTTCTTATGCGCTTGCGAACGGCGTCTCAAAATTATTTTGGGTGTTCTACTTTTCAGATCAAACCGATTGGAGAAGTAAAGTTGCATTTCTTAATACGGATAAGTCCACAAAAAAAGCTGTCTATTATACAAGCAAACTGATGTCAGAAAAAATTGATGCTTATTCTTCCGTGCTGCAGAATGCGTATGCAGAAACCGGACAATACAGTACTTCCGGTAATTTTAAATTTACTGTTGCCGGCAAACCGGTTTATGTTATCTGGAATGATGCAGGCGGAAATGCAAATCTGAACGGT
>VEPI01000043.1 GCA_012026935.1 Melioribacter sp.
ATTTTTGTATTTTTAAATTATAATAATGTGAGGAATATTGAAAGTTCTTGTCACAGGCGGTGCAGGATATATTGGTTCGCATTTTGTAAAACTTCTTTCAGAGAGTGGTTATCAACCGGTTGTTCTTGATAACTTATCAAGAGGGCACAGAGAAGCGGTACCAAAGAATATTCATTTTGAAGATATTGATCTGCTTGATGCGGGATCACTTTCTTATTTCATACAAACTCAGATGCCGACTGCAGTTGTTCATTTTGCTGCCTTTGCTTACGTAGGTGAATCAGTTGAACATCCCGACAGATATTATCAAAACAATGTTGTAGGAAGCTTTAACTTGATAAAACTCTGTGCTGAAAATGGAGTGAAAAATTTTGTTTTTTCATCAACATGTTCAATTTACGGTAATCCTTCTAAAGTCCCGATCTCGGAAGATCAACCGGTGCAGCCGATAAATCCTTATGCGAATACAAAATTAATAATCGAAACTTTGCTAAAAGATTTTGAAGTTTCATCAAATCTCAAAAGTATTTCGTTGCGATATTTTAACGCTGCTGGAGCTGATCCATCGGGATTAATAGGTGAAAGCCATAATCCGGAACCGCATCTTATTCCAATTGTATTACAAACGGCTCTTGCAAAAAGGCAAAAAGTTTTTGTTTATGGAAACGATTATAATACTAAAGACGGCACTTGTATTCGTGATTATATTCATGTAAATGATTTGGCTGATGCGCATTTGAAATCATTAGAATATTTGATCAATGGCGGTAAATCAAATGTTATTAATTTGGGAACGGGTAAAGGAAATTCTGTTCTAGAGATTATTGAAAATGCAAAAGCGATTACAGAAAAAGAAATTCCGTTTGAAATTATTTCAAGAAGAACCGGAGATCCGGCTATACTTGTTGCAGATAATATGAAAGCAAAAAATCTTTTAGGATGGACTCCGAAATATTCAATAGAAGATATTTTAGAAACAGCCTGGAAGTGGCATTCAAATCCAAAATTTTGAGGTTAAGATTGGAATTCGAAAAAACATTTATAGACAGATTAATTTTAGTAAAACCGGATGTGTATCCCGACGACCGGGGATATTTCTTCGAATCATTTAACAAAAAGAAATTTTCTGACGGCGGAATTAATGAAACATTCGTTCAGGATAATATTTCTAAATCTATAAAAGGTACAGTAAGGGGACTGCATTATCAGATTGGAAAATTTGCACAAGGTAAATTATGCAGTGTTGTTATGGGAAAAGTTTTGGATGTTGCGGTTGATATACGTTTTGGTTCGCCAACTTTTGGTAAATATTATGCTGCTGAATTGAGTGAAGAAAATAAAAATCAACTTTGGATCCCGCCCGGTTTTGCTCACGGATTTTCTGTTCTATCAGATGTTGCAATTTTTTGTTACAAATGCACTGCATTGTATAATAAAGAAAGTGAGCGGGCAATTTTATATAATGACCCGGATTTGAAGATTGAGTGGAAAATAGATGAGCCGATCGTATCACCCAAAGATTTAAAAGCAAAACGATTTATAGATATCGAAAAAGATTTTAAATTTTGAATTAAGGAGTTGTAATGAATCTTTCTGTTATAGGAACCGGTTACGTAGGACTTGTAAGCGGAACGTGTTTCGCTGAAATGGGAAATAATGTTATCTGTGTTGATAATAACAAAGACAAACTGGAGAAATTGAAAAAGGGAATAGTCCCGATTTATGAACCGGGTTTGGAAATATTATTTCACCGAAATATCGAGAAGAAAAGATTAACCTTTACAGATGATCTGAAAAAAGCTGTCCTTGAATCTGATATTATTATACTTTGCCTTCCCACCCCTCAAGGAGAAGACGGCTCTGCCGACTTAAAACATGTATTTGAAGTAGCTGATAAAATTGGAAAGATATTGGAAGAATCTCATTCAAAGAATTTTAAAATCATAGTTAATAAAAGCACAGTTACTGTCGGAACATCAAAAGCAGTTACAAAAATCATTGAAAAGCATGGCGTAGGTAGTTTTGAAGTAGTATCTAATCCGGAATTTTTAAGAGAAGGATTTGCAGTTGATGATTTTATGAAACCGGATCGGATTATTGTCGGTGCAAACTCTCAAAAAGTTTTTGATCGAATGCGGACTCTTTATGAACCGTTTGTCCGTCAAGGCAATCCAATTTTTGAAATGAATCCCGAAAGCTCTGAGGTAACCAAGTATGCTGCAAATTCATACTTAGCTATGAGAATAACTTATATGAATGAACTTGCAAATTTTTGTGAAGTTGTTGGAGCGGATGTTGAAATGGTCCGCAAGGGAATGGGTGCAGATACAAGAATCGGAAAAAGATTTTTATTCCCGGGCATTGGTTACGGTGGATCTTGTTTTCCTAAAGATGTAAATGCGCTTATTAAAACTAGCGAAGACAATGATTCACCGATTAGACTTCTTAAAGTTGTTGATGAAGCGAACAAACTTCAAAAACTAATTCTTGTAAAAAAAATCTTGAAACATTTCGACCGAAATATAAAAGGGAAAAAATTTGCAGTTTGGGGATTAGCATTCAAACCAAATACTGATGATATGCGCGAAGCACCGTCTATATACATTATTAAAGAATTGATACGGCTTGGTGCTAAAGTTTCCGCTTATGATCCCGCTGCGATGGAAAATGCGAAATTTTATTTAGATGATATTCTTGATTACACTCAAGATCAGTACAGTATTTTAAAAGATGCAAATGCATTATTAATCCTAACTGAATGGAATGAATTTAGGAATCCGGATTTTAATCGCATAAAAACTGAATTAGAATCGCCTGTCATTTTTGACGGAAGAAATGTTTTTGAAATAAAAAAAATGGAGGAACTAGGATTCACATATTACAGTATTGGAAGAGAGACTGTTGGTGTTTAGTTCTTATTCTCTATCTGAAATATATTTTATGATTTAAGAATCTTTTCGTAATAAGCTACGTATTTAGGAACAATTAAATTTTTATCGAAATTTTTTACCGCACGTTCGCGGGAATTTTTTGAAAATGATTTATATCTCTTCTCATTTGTCAAAAGTTCTATAACATACTTAGCCATTCTATCAATATCACCAATCTCAGCAATGTATCCGGTTTCATTATGAATATTCAATTCAGGTAAACCGCCGACAGATGAACTAACTACAGGAACCCCGCATGCCATTGCTTCTAATGCAGATAAACCAA
Source organism: Melioribacter sp. (assembly GCA_012026935.1). Taxonomy (GTDB): domain Bacteria; phylum Bacteroidota; class Ignavibacteria; order Ignavibacteriales; family Melioribacteraceae; genus Fen-1258. Next base: position 3,217 of record VEPI01000043.1, read on the forward strand.
AACTTTCTGATTGTGACGGCATTAAAAATATATCTGCTGCATTTAAGATTTCTGTTAAACCGTCTTGTTTTCCTAAAAAGACAACGTCTTTATGAATATCAAGTTCCCGTGCAAGCCTCTCGCATTCTGATCTGTCGGGTCCATCACCGACTAGAACTAATTTAGCCGGCACTTCTTTTTTTACTTTTTCAAGAACTCTAATTGTATCAGTAACTCGTTTTACAATTCTGAAATTGGATGTGTGGACTAAAACTTTTTCGCCGTTTGGAGCGATATGTTTTCTAAATAAATCACTCTGATTCGGTTTGAATTTTTCTATATCAATAAAATTATAGATCACTTCAATATCTTTTTCGATATTATAATTAGTAAGTGTCTTTTCTTTAAGAAATCTGGATACTGTAGTAACTCCATCGCTCTCTTCGATACTAAATTTTACAAGCGGCATAAATGACGGCTCTAATCCAACCAGAGTTATATCCGTTCCGTGAAGAGTAGTAATAAATTTTAAATTCTTATTTGTTCTTCTAAGAACTTGCCTGGCAAGATAAGCACTCACTGCGTGCGGTATTGCGTAATGAACATGCATCAAATCCAATTCTTCAAAATCAATTACCTCCAGCATTTTACTGGTAAGAGCAAGATCATAAAGCGAATGTTCAAATAAAGGATAAGTGCTTAGTTCTACTTCGTGAAAAAAAACATTTTCAAAGAATTTATTAAGACGATGCGGAATTGCATAGCTAATAAAATGTACTTGATGCCCCAATGCAGCTAATGCCAGACCCAATTCTGTTGCAACAACACCGCTACCACCGTAAGTGGGATAACATGTAATTCCGATCTTCATGGTTTTTCTCTATTACTTATAAGATTAGTCTTGTTTATTTTCGTAACAATTAAATTATAACAGACAGTTCAAAATAAGTTAATTTTTAATCAATGAAAATTATACTAATCGGCCACTCAATTATAGATCATTATGAAGGAATAGATGAAAAAAAATCTAGTCCGGGTGGAATATTTTATTCAACAATCGGAATTAATTCCATAAGAAAATCTGCCGACCAAATTTATCTTCTAACCGGATGGAATAGAAATTCGTTCTCTCTATTCGAAAATCTTTATTCAAAAGTGGATTTAGACCGGACAAATGAATTGATAAATATGCCTGAAGTCTATTTAAAAGTGTCCGGAGAATCGGAACGGGAAGAAGTTTATAAAAATGTAGCTGAAAATCTTTCTGTAGATAATGTTTCTGATTGGAATATTTATGACGGTGTTTTAATTAATATGATAACCGGTTCTGATATTTTGTTACAGCAATTAAAATATATACGGAAAAGATTCAAAGGCAAGATTTATATTGATATACATACGCTTTCACGCGGAATAGATAATAAAATGAAAAGAGAGTTTAGGCCGATTCCCAATATTGAAGAATGGCTTGCTTGTATAGATATTTTGCAATGCAATGAGAACGAACTAAAAACTATTGTCCAATATCAAAACGAAGTTAACAGTGCATATAGAATTTTGTCTTCCGGCCCAAATATTTTAATTGTAACAAAAGGTGATAGCGGCGCTCGAGTTTATTACAGGTCCGATGGAGAAGTTAAAAATCTAATTGTTGACGCAATAAAAGTTAACCAAGTAAATAAAATCGGTTGTGGAGACATCTTTGGGGCGGTCTTCTTTTATACATATATTTCCACAAATGATATTCTAGTTTCATTAAATGCTGCCAACAAAGCGGGCGCAATTGCAGCATCAAGAAATAATTTAATTACAATTCCGGAATTGAAATTGAATGATTGAAAGCGATATAATAAAAAAAAGAATTTTAGTCATCGGTTCAAACGGTATGCTCGGTCAACGCATTACCGAATTTTATAATAAATCCGATAATGTTGAGTTAATGTGTGTTTCTGTGGAAGAGAATTCTTTCATTCCGGAAGTTCAGTACAAACAATTAGATATTTCACAGAAGGATCAAGTAAAGCAAGTAATATTAAATTTCTTTCCCGATGTAATTATTAACACAGCAGCCTTTACTAATGTAGATAGATCTGAAACGGAAAGAGAAACTGCTTGGAAAATAAATGTAGGTGGGGTCGAAAATATTGCTCTATATTCATGGACGATTGATGCACATCTGATTCATTTTTCTACAGATTATATCTTTGACGGTAAAAACGGACCCTACACAGAAGAGGATAAACCCAATCCGATTGGTTATTACGGCAGGACAAAACTCGCTTCTGAAAATTCAATTCGTGTAAGCGGAACTAGATATACAATCGTTCGTTCGAATGTTTTATACGGGCCGAGTAAATACGGCCGTCCGGATTTTGTAAAATGGGTAATAAACTCATTACAAAATGGAGAGAAGATTCGAATCGTAACAGATCAAATAGGTAACCCGACTTATATTGATGATCTTGTTGATGCCATGGATAAAATAATAGAATTCAAGAAAGAAGGGCTTTATAATATTGGCGGACGTGAGATGATCTCTCGTTTTGATTTTACTTTAAGAATAGCGAAATATTTTAGTCTCGATGAGAAATTAATTGTTCCGATTCTGACAAAAGAATTAAATCAACAAGCTGTCCGGCCGTTAAAATCGGGATTAATTACCATTAAAGCCGAAACTGAAATCGGTTTTAAGCCTCATACAATAGAAGAAACGTTTTCCTTGATGCAAAAAGGAATGAAATAGATTATATGTAATATCAAATTCTTTAATTGACAATTTGATCTTTAATTATGAATTTAAGAATAGGATTTGATAATTCTAACGGATCCATCAAACAAAGAGGAGAAATGTTATGAAAAAACTTCTAGCAGTTATCACAGTATTATTGTTTGTTTGTGCTAATTCCTATGCTCAATCATCAGTTCAAAGCGGAACTTTCTTTTATTCTAAAGACAGTCCTAATTACACTTTGCATGCTAATCAAGGAAAGAGAATTGTTGAATATGAAGTTAATTTCAACAAACCGTTTGATAAAAAACCGAAAGTAATTATTATGCCTTCTTTGATTGATGCAGAGAGAGCAACACAAGTTCGTTATAATATAAGAGCAACGGGTGTTTCCAGAGACGGGTTTGTACTTCTTGCCGAGGTATGGGGTGATACTCAATTGAATTCCATTGGAGGATTCTGGCTGGCGCATACCGAAGAATAATTTTTATGTTTGAAGCCGTTACTCTGAAATTTGTAACGGCTTTTTTTTGATATCTCAAAAATATTTTTTCCCAAATTTAAATTTCCCTTCGGAATTTTAACTAAACTGTTTTAGATTGCGGCATAAAAAAATTGTTTTCCTG
>VEPI01000125.1 GCA_012026935.1 Melioribacter sp.
AAAATTTTTTTGTTGTAACGTCACCCAAAATTTTATAAGTTCACAATAACTTCAATCCATTTCTGAAACTATAGAAAACGGGACTCCTGATTATTGATATACTTAGTTCTGACGAAGAACTATTTATATATAAATCTTTCTCCATTTACTCCAGACATTAATCATGTTTAATGATACATCCATCTAAGGGATTGTATTATAAAATAGAGGGAGCCCATTATGAAAAAAATAATTTCAACATTTCTCATAATACTAATTCCCATCTGCATTTATCCTCAAACTCAAACAACACTTACAGATTTAGGAAGATTAGCGGCACACACAACGGTTACGCCGAACGTTTATAACGGCTCAGCTACTTCCGGCAGTTACCTTTACAGTGCAGGTGACGGTAAAGTTTATATTTATAAAATGACCGATCCTAAAAATCCTACTTATATAAAAACAGTTCCTTCCTTAACTAATGCACAGCGGGTATGGACAGGCGAAAATTATATGTTCGTTTATACAGGCACGGCTGTAAAAATTTATGATTTGACTGATCCGGAAAACCCGTTATTCAAATCAGATTACTCAGCAGGTGTTGATCTGCATAAAGTTTCTGCAAAAGGTAATTATATGTTTGTCCTTTATATGATGGAATACAATACCGGTAAAGACGGTTCATTTGAAATTGTGGATATAACAGATGCAGCGAATCCTCAATTGAGAGGAACTTACAAACCAAGCAATTATGAAGGAAGAAGTTTTTTCTTTTCTGAAACTGCAAATCGTGTTTATGTTGCACACTATGCTAACGCTTCGGGACAGGGATACATAAGAGAAATAGATTATTCAGTTCCAACAAATCCAACTATAGTAAGAGAGTTTACAATAACCGGTGCCCCTATTGAAATTTCAGTAAGCGGTACGACAATGTTTGTTTTGAAAGACGGCGGCTGGCAAGGTCCATCCAAACTTGAGGCATACGATCTTAGTGTAACACCGATTGCCCAATCAGCATCTTTGCAAGTTTCAAGCGAACGTGCATGGGATATGCATGTATATGGAAATTCAATTACGGTTACATTGTTGGAGTCTAATGGATTCAAGAATTATACATGGAACGCAACTACAAAAGTTTTTGAAAACGGTGTGTTGTTAAATATTCCGAATGCATCTCAAATATCATGGTATATGGTATCTACCCAAGGAAGCGGAAGTATCCAGACTTTAAGAAAAAATCTTGGCGGGTATTGGATTTATTTCTACTACTATATTGTAGAGAAATCTCCTTCAAGCATGGAAAGTGAGACTTACGGTTATTATTTAAGATTGGTTGAAATAAAGATATGGATTGACGTACCGGATGTAAATGTAACTTTGATAACTTCTGTGCAACCCGCTGATGCGGCAGCAGACGGATCAACGGTAACACCAACGGGTACCAATCAATATTCCAAGAACTCAATTGTATCACTTCTTGCAACTGCCGCAACAGGATGGGTGTTTGATAAATGGACCGGTTCAATAACAGGTTCACAAAATCCGCAAAATCTAACAATGGATAACGATAAAAATGTTGTCGGTAATTTTCAGCCGGTTTTAACTTTAAGTTTAAGCTCGCCGGCTGATAATTATCTTTGTCCGCCGGGACAAAATGAAGAGCTGACGATTGCAACGGCAAATATTTTTGTTGATGGTGTGAACTGGCTGCTAACCGGAATTTCGTTCTCAGTAGTAAATAAATTTAAGCCGCGCTACACTGAAGCATGGATCGAATATTCCGGGACAAAATTAAAAGGAACAATATCAACGGATGCCGATAGTAACGCCGTTTCAGTTTCATTTTCACCCAATAAACAGATTGATGAAGGTACTACTCTTGCAGTCCGGTTATTTTATAAATTTAATAGTCCTTCTAAATTGCCGGATAAATATGTTCCTGTTGCCTTAGACGAGATTAAAAAATATAAAGTAAGTATTCAGGTGGGACAGGTATCATGTACACCAATTCCTGAATCGGCAAGGCCGGGTGTTAAAACTCCTGCTTATCCTCCCAATATTTTTTATTCCAATACACAAACAGTTGCATCGGTGTGGAATGTAAGTAAGGATCCTGATTTGCCATTTGCTACGATAAAAGAAGCAGTGGAAAGTTCTCAGACTTTAGATGATGATTTAATTAGAGTATGTCCGGGATGGTATTCAGAAATAATTGTCGTTGATAAACGATTAACAATATTTTCTTCAGGCGGTGCTCAATCTGCCATAATAGAAGCTGTTGATAAACACCATGCATATGAAAGAAATGAAATCTTTACTCTTAAAAAAAGCGGTACTAAAATATTTGGATTCACATTAAGAATGGGATCCAGCGGAATACTTATTGCAAACGGTGCTGTTAAGGTAAATAGCTGTGAAGTCAAGGAAAATATTTTTGAAGAAAATTACAATAGTATTTCAATTACTAATGGGGATTCAAATAATCTTCATGATAATACTACAAAAAATAAGATTAGAATATTAGATGGTAACAGCAACATAATAGAGAAAAATACAATTGGAATATTTGATAGTGACGGATCATACCAAGTCGGGATTTCAATTGGCGGTAATTCATCAAAAAATATTATTCGCGATAATGTTATTGGCGGTAATAGAGATGCGGGTATAGTGCTGGAAGCATCCGGGGTTACTGAAACGGAAATTAAATTAAATAAAATCGGCACTAATTCAGACGGAACAAGTTCAAAACCGAATCGTCACGGCATAGATGTAAAAGGCAGTAATAGAAACAATATTGAAAATAATTTAATCTCGGGGAATACCGAATCCGGTATATTGTTGGAAGCATGGTCGAACAGCAATGATATAAAGAACAATACTATAGGACTTAATAATTCAAAGACAGAAATATTAGCAAACAATACGGGAATCAAATTAGATCAAAACAACCAGGGCAATTTAATCGAAGGGAATGTGGTTTCGGGGAATGCTCTGGGAATTCATTTAAGCTGGAATTGTGAAAATAATAGTATTAAAAATAATACTATTGGTTCCAATGAGCTTGGTGCCGACAAACTTCCTAACGCAATGGGTATTTTAATTTCAACCGGATCAGTAAATAATGTTGTTGAAAATAATGTCATTTCAAGCAATGTATCTTCACTTTCAATTGCCGGACGCGGCACAAGCAACAATACTGTTATTAATAACAAATTTGGGACGAATGCAGACGGGACTAAAACTATAGCAACAGTTTTAGGAATTGGTATAACCGGGAATGCGGCAAATAATTTAATAACTAATAATCTAATTTCAGGACATGCTATTGCTCTGATGATCGGAGGAGAACAAACTGTCAACAACGTAATTGAAAATAATAAAATTGGTGTTGATATCACCGGCAGGGCTGCTTTACCAAATGTTATTGGAATAACGATATTGGAAGGTGCTAAGAATAATTCTATACATAATAATTTAATAAGCGGTAATTCAACTTTTGGAACGGCAAATCAAAATTCCGGTTTCGGAGTATTTATAGCCGGCAATACAACTTCTAAAAATCTTGTGTATGATAATATTTTTGGATTGGATGTCAACGGCTCGCAATCTATTCCAAATGATTTTGCAATTGCGCTTTATCAAGGATCTTTTGATAATACTATTAGGGGAAATACAATCGGCAACAGTAAAAATGTCGGCATAAGTGTTTACACCTACGCTTATAGAAATACAATTTGCAATAATTTTATCGGGACGAATAGTTCAGGATCTATTTCCGCACCTAATAAAGCCGGAATCGAAATTAATCAAGGAAATGAAAACATAATTACTCAAAATAAAATATGGAATAATGAAACCGGTATAAATATTATTACCGGCGATAACAATATTGCTCAAAATGATATTAGAAATAACACCGGTAACACCGGAATTCATCTGAACAATTCTAATTCCGAAATTTTTGGAAATATTATTACAAATGATAAAACAGATGCAATAAAATGCGAGAATGGTTCAAATCCAATATTAAGAAACAATAATATTTATAATAATTTAGGTTTTGGTTTGTTGAATGCAGATGCATCGGTAAATGTTAATGCAACAAATAACTGGTGGGGCACTGCAAACGGACCGGGCAACACAGTAAGCGGAAATGTAAATTCAAATAATTGGTTAACAGATGAAAATAAATTAAACGTCTATGCATCTGTTGATACTTTGTTTATTCCCGAAAACGGTTCAGATTCCGTATCTGTTTTCTATAACAATTCATCTAATTCGTCCGACAAACTTTTAATAATAATTTCCTCTGCGAAAGTAAGCTGGATAACAAGCGGAAATTCATTTACTGCAGATTTAAGTCTGCCTAATTCCGGTGAGAGCAAAATAAAATTTCAATTGCCAACTTCATTATCCGGCAACGAAACGGCTACATTCATTATCTCTGCCGTATCTCAACTTGATCCTGCTCTTGTTGCACATGATATTTTTTACACTTCCGTTTATAAAAGTCAATTAAGTTTATTGAAAACAAGTCCGGATACAGTCGGATGTATGCCGGGCGACACTCTTAAATTTATTGCAGTCGGATATGATCAGCACAGAAATACTGTGCCCATATCATTCACTTGGTCTGCCGATGGCGGAACGATTGACCAAGACGGAAATTTTATAGCTGGAAACGTCAATGGATTATTTAAAATTACAGCAGAAGAAAATAGTAAAAATCTAAAATCATTCAGTTATGTAAAAATAGGTTCTTATCTTACTTCTGTTGAAGAAAAGAAAGTTAATGAAGAACTGCCTTCTGAATATTCATTATCGCAAAATTATCCCAATCCTTTCAATCCTATTACTAAAATAAATTATTCTATTCCGCAGTCTTCCCGAGTTAGAATTACGATTTATAATATTCTTGGTCAAATTGTAAAGGAATTGGCTAATGAAGAAAAACTTCCCGGCAATTATATATTGAATTGGGATGCAACTAAAAATGCTTCAGGTATTTATATATGCAGAATTATGGCATCCGGCTCTACTAAAACTTATGTGAAATCTATAAAAATGATTTTACTAAAATAATTTTATTACAAATCGGGGTTATATAATTGGGTAAACTAAGTTAGAGTTTTTTATCTTTCGAATGAGCTTTCAGCGGTCAGCTGTCAGTTAATCTCAATTATGGAAATTAATATTGACTGTTTTAGAATCATTACAACTTTCTACCGACTTTCTGGAAAAAAAGGGAATAGAATCACCGCGCTTAAATGCCGAATTACTTCTCTCTGAAATACTAAAATGCAAACGGCTGGATCTTTATCTCAAGTTCGATCAACCGTTAAAAGAAAACGAAGTTGGCATTTACCGTGAATGGATAGCACGTAGGGGAAAGTTTGAACCACTTCAATATATTATCGGTAATGTTGAGTTTTATGGTTTGCCTTTTAAGGTTACACCGGATGTTTTAATTCCCCGGCCGGAAACAGAAATATTGGTTGAAGAAGTAATTAAACGGTGTAAAGATATAAACGCTTCAAAAATTTTAGATATTGGAACAGGAAGCGGCAACATTTCTATTTCATTAGCAAAAAATTTAAGTGATGCAGAAATAACTTCTATTGATATTTCCGATAAAGCATTATCAATAGCACAGGAGAATGCGCTGATCAATGGAGTTGAAGAAAAAATTCATTTCATTACTGCGGATGTAAAAACATATATGAGCAATAATCAATTCGATATAATAGTTTCTAATCCGCCGTATGTTAGCAAAGAAGAATATGCAAATCTTCAAAACGAAATATTAAATTATGAGCCGATGACTGCTGTTACGGATTCTAATGACGGATTGGATTTTTACCGTACAATTGCCGGAAGAGCAAAAATATTATTGAAGAAAAACGGAAAAATATTTTTAGAGGTTGGTAAAGACCAGTCCAAGTATGTAGCAGATATTTTAGAGAAGAATGATTTCATAAATATTTATTTTGTAAAAGATTATCAGCAAATTGATAGAGTAGTAGTTGGAGAATTAAAATGAGAGCGTTGGTTCAAAGAGTAACTGAAGGATCTGTTTTAATTGTTGAACAGAAATATTATTCGGAAATTAAAAAGGGAATGGTAATTCTTCTCGGTGTAAAAGAAGGAGATACGGAAGAAGATTTGAATTTTGTTGCCGATAAATGTTCCAACTTGAGGATTTTCGAAGACGAAAATGAAAAAATGAATCTTTCACTTAAAGATATTAATGGTGAAGTCTTAGTTATTTCGCAATTCACATTATATGGAGATGCAAGAAAGGGAAATCGTCCTGGTTTTACTGATGCTGCACGTCCTGAAGCTGCAGAAGCAATGTATGAAAAATTTATAGCCCGAATGAAAAATAATTTGGGTGATGACAAAGTTAAATCCGGTGTGTTTGGAGCGATGATGATGGTGAAAATATTTAATGACGGTCCGGTTACAATTTTAGTTGAATC
>VEPI01000015.1:0-20689 GCA_012026935.1 Melioribacter sp.
AAAAACAGCAATAACTGCAATAATTAGTTTTTTTGTGTTCATATAGAACCTCATTTAAGTTAATGATGCTGTTATTTAATCAATGATGGAGGAATTATTCTTTATTAAATATTTAAGTACTTATTCCAAATTTTAAATAATCCATAAGTTGCTTGAACATCTTGCCCGCAGTAAATAGCAATATCTTTATTTCTTCCTGCCTTATAAAGTTCTTTAACTTCCATTCCGGTTATACCTTTTGATTTAGGCGATTCGATACCGAAAGCATAGCAGTAAAAATCGAGATTAAATTTTTTTGTTAATCCATAAAAGGTTAGTTGTTCTAACAGGTCAATATGATGAGAAGAATCATATCTATATTTCATAAGATTTACGGTAGGTTTAATTTTTTTTAGCGCGGAGCGAATCATAATAAAAGGAAGATCAAAATTTCTTCCGTTAAATGAAATTACTTTTTCTGCTTTCGAAATATATTTCCAAAAATATTTCAGCATTTCTTCTTCATCAAACGGTTTGTACTTAATTGTTTTTTCTTCAGCGCTCCATTCTTCATCTTTACATCCTTCATATAGCACCAATGATTTTTCAGTTTCAGTATTCAACAAACCGATAGCAACAATCTTGGCAGTGTAAGGATATAAACTGATATATCTTTTTGCTTCGTCAACCAGTTCTTCTTTTTTAATCGGATCTTTTTCAGATTCAGTATATCTAAGAAGAAACTCTTTCTGAGAGTCTGAAAGCTTTTCGAACTCCACACCAACAGTTTCAATATCAAAAACAAGGTTCATTTGCCCCCCAACTTTATTCTTGTTGTTAATAGAAACTAATGAAAAAAATATTGATTTAATAGAATTAAAATTTTTTTTTAGCTTATTCTAAGCTTTGAAAATTAAGATTATTGATTATTTTGCAATAAATCAAAATTGAGAAAGGGATGCAGCCAAAAAAACGTGCTTTGTTTATTGATATGCTTAAAGGCCTTGCACTTATTATTATGGTCGAGGTGCATGTTGTTAATTCTATGCTTTTACCGTCCCTTAAAGAATCTTGGTGGTTTCCGTCCTTAAATTTCATCAATGGTTTAGTAGCACCCTCTTTCAGTTTTGCCTCGGGAATGGTTTTTGTGCTTTCATTACAAAAAGGTGTAGATCAATTAAGAACTTTCGGAAAAGAATTTTGGCGTAAGTTATCCAGAGTGGGATTAATATTTTTCGTGGGGTATTCTCTTCATCTTCCATACTACTCATTAACAAAAATTCTTAACAATCAAACACAGCAAAATCTTAACAGTTTATTTACAGTAGATATTCTTCAAATTATTTCTACCGGATTAATTGTTTTATTGCTTGCCAGAATATTTATCAAATCCGAAAAACGATTCTATAATTTCATGTTAGCGTCAACAGCAATTATCTTAATTATCAGCCCGTTGATGTGGCAAATAGATTTTGCGAATTATTTACCGTTATTTTTCGCAAATTATTTTAATAAGATGCACGGTTCTCTATTTCCGGTTTTTCCATGGTGGGCATTTGTTTTTAGCGGCGCCTATGTAGCAAAATATTATATTGAAGCCAAACAAAATAATTCCGAAAAAGCATTTGCGAGAAAAATAATAATTACAGGTTCTCTGTTTTATCTATCAAGTGTTTTGATTATGTATGTTTTTTTCCCGCAAGTATTAGCTAAGATAATTCCAAATCCTTTTTTCTTTCTAGAAAGATTCGGATTAATTCTTTTATTCCTAGGAATATTTTGGTTTTATCTCAACAACAAAGAAAATTACACTTCATTGATCTTAGACGTAAGCCGTGAATCGCTTTTAGTTTATTGGGTGCATTTGCAATTAATCTATCGAGAACTCTTTTGGGGAAAGAGTTTTATTGATATTTCTGAAAGAAATTATAATATCCTACAATGTTTGATTGTAACTGCAATTTTAATTTTGTTAATGTTATTCATGGCTAAGATGTGGGGCAAACTGAAAAGGAATTATCCTATTTATTGCCGATGGGTTACAGCAGCCGTTTTAATTATTGGAACCGTAATATTTATTATACGTTAGTTGATCTTTGAATTACAACTTCTTTCTCAAACTTCTGAACAGCATCGTAAAATTCCTGCGGTAACGGTAATGATTTATTATTGCTCCGATCTATATGAACAACCACTCCGCCACCTTTTGCGATTATATCTTTAGTTGCAGATTTTTCAATTATATGCCGAAACCCATAACTGGAATTTTTGATAAATTCTACTCGTGTATAAATATTTAATTCATCATCAAGCCGTGCGGGTTTTAGATAATCGCATTCATTATGAACCATTATAAAAAAAGAATATCCTTCTAAAATTTCTTTCAAAGCATAATTCTTTTTAATGTCCTGCATATATTTTATTCGTGCATCTTCAAAGTAGTTAAAATAAACGGCATTATTACAAACACTAAGCATATCAACTTCATGAAATTTTACTACTTCGATTATTTTATGTTTGTAATTTACAATTTCCATTTGTCTCTCGTTTTCTTCATAATCATGATCTTGCTCTTTTAAAAACGATCAATGGCATAATGAAGAGCAAGTGCATGAAAGACTTATAAAATGATTTGTTCTATTATCTTTACAGCTTGTTCAATATCTTCAAAGGAAACGTCCATGTGGGTTACTGCCCTAATAATGCCAACTTTTCCTGTTCCGAGATATAATCCATTGTCTCTGCATTTAGTTAAGAAATCATCAACCGATAGTTTTTTAGGAGAAAGCATAATAATATTTGTCTGAACACATTCAGTATCTACAAAAAGATTTGGTAATTGTGAAAGTTTATTTGAAAACAATTTTGCTTTATCGTGATCTTCTTTCAATCTTGGAATATTATTTTTAAGTGCATACAATCCGGCTGCAGCAAGAATTCCTACTTGACGCATTCCCCCGCCCCAACCTTTACGTACACGGTAGGCTTGTTTAATAAAGTCTTTTGTTCCGGCTATTATGGAACCAATTGGTGCCCCCAAGCCTTTGGACAGACAACAAGATACCGAATCAAAATATTTGGCATACTCAGCAGGAGAAATTCCGGTTACAACAGATGCATTCCAAATTCTCGCTCCGTCAAGATGGAAATAAAGATTATATTTTTTTGCCAGTGCACTCAGAGCTTTTATATTTTCAATCGGATTAATTGTACCGCCGGCTCGGTTGTGTGTGTTTTCTACTTCAATTACTTTCGTACGGGCCATGTAGTAAGCACTCTCGGGACGTATCAACGGTTCAACTTGTTCAGGTGTAAATATGCCGCGAACGCCATCCACCAAACTTAATTGTAATCCGCTTAATGCCGCAGGAGAACCAGATTCATATTGAAAAATGTGAGCATCTTTTTCGCAGATAACTTCATCGCCCGGTTGTGTTAAAACATTTAAGCAAATTTGATTGCCCATCACTCCGCTTGGTACATAAAGTGCCGCTTCCTTACCGAGAAGTTCAGCCGCATATTTTTCAAGTTCGTTTGTAGTCGGGTCTTCTTTATAAACATCATCGCCAACTTCCGCATTACACATTGCTTTACGCATAGCTTCAGAGGGTTTTGTTACAGTATCACTTCTAAGGTCAATAATTTTTTTCATGATTGTTTCTTCGTTTTGTTTAATATTTTTTTATAAATGAAAATTATAATTGTGAGAACTGAAATTAAAGATGAGAGCAAAGGAAATGTCCAAGGGAAGCGGGAATAAAAAGTTTGTCCTTCGTTAATAATCACATCACCCACAAGTATGTCCCGAGTATAAAGTTTTGTAGATGCTAATGTATTGCCGAGCGGATCAATGATGCAACTAATTCCGCCATTGGCGGCCCGGATAACGGATTTTCTATTTTCAACGGCACGCAATACCGAAATCTCTTTATGCTGAAACGGTCCGCTCGAATATCCGTACCAACTGTCGTTCGTAACAACAGTAATTAAGTCGGCTCCTTTTTGTATGAACCCTGCAACAAATTCCGGGTATATAGATTCGATGCAGACTACACCGGCAATCTTTACAACAGAATTATTGGTTTCGTTCAGATTAAACACAACCTGATCTTTGCCAACATTCCAACTGGAAATACCAACTTCCCATTTTATGAAATCTCCGAGAAACGGTAATTGTTCAACAAAAGGAACGTGCTCTCCAAACGGAACGAGTTTTATCTTCCCATACTTTTTAACTTTTTGTGAATGCGGCGTAAACAGCAAAATTGAATTGTAAGATGTATATGATGTTCCGCTTCGAGTTTCTTTGGCATCTTTAGGAGCTTCGCTTTTATTGAAATAAAAATTAGCATCCGGCATTCCGGTCATCAAAAAAATATTATTCGAAGTAACAAACTCATGAATTCTGCTAACTTCGAAATCATAATTACCCGAAAGCAGATAAACCGGCAAAGCAGATTCCGGCCAAACAATCAGTTTAGCTCCCTTAATAATCGCTTGTTCCGACAACTTAATATAAATATCAAGTTGAGCATCTAAATTTCCGGCTTGCCATTTAGACCATGGATTTAAATTCGGCTGAACTAAACCGACTTTTATTTTTCTGTCGGATACATAAAAATTATTTATTCTTATAAAACCATAAACAATTACTAATAGAAAAATTATAAGTGCAGATGACAAATATTTATAATTTAATTTCTTATTTGATTTGAATTCTTTTATAAAGAGATAAAGAAAAATATTTATGAATAAAATGATCAGTGAAAGCCCGTAGACCCCGACAATATCTGAAATTTGTATAAAGTGCCTAAAGTATGGCGTGCTGTTACCAAGAGTAAGCCATGGAAAACGAAGATCGGTTAAACTGTATAGGAATTCAAAAGTGATCCAATAAAACGGGAAAAGAAAAAGTGCTGCTTTTTTCCCAAATGATTTTTTTGAAAAATGATAAAGTGTTGTAATGATCAGATAAAAAAGCGGATTGAAAAATAAAAGTACTGCACCGGAGATCATAAGAAATGTATCGGCTTCTTTAGTCCAGCTTCCTACCCAATAAAGTGTTATTAAATTGAAGAAGAAAAGAGTGTAATAAGTAAACCGGTTAGTTGATAACAATGTTTCCCTTTTTTCTATTACAAACAGATATGGGATAAAGGAGACAAAACTTAGAAATGGTAAAGGTATTGGCGGGTAAGATAAACCGAGTAAGATTCCGCTTGATAATCCAAGTAATAAATCTCTATTGCGTTCTTTTTTTTGATTTGGAGTTAGAGGCACTATGTATTTCTTGAAAAATATCATTTACCCTTTTTCTTTTTCACCAAAAATCTAACCAAAACAATAATTATTATTACGGCAGTTACAGCAAGAATGATCTGAGAATATTCTGAAAGATATTTATCAACTAATTCAAGATTGTTCCCAAGTTGAATTCCGAGAAAGATCAAAATAGCATTCCACACAAATGAACTGACACCGGCATAAATAAATGTACGCGTTGGTTTTAATTTGTGAACACCGGAAAAGAAACTAACCACAGCTCGTGTACCGGGGAGAAATCTGTTAATAAGGATAATATTGTAGCCGTATTTGTGAAAAAAACGATCGGCTTTATCAAGTGATTCTTGTTTAATAAATTTAAATTTGCCTGAGCGTAAAACTTTTTCACCAAAAAATTCACCAATTAGATACATTACTATAAAGCCAATTGCACTTCCAACGCTTGTAAGCAAAAGAATCGGAATAAATCCCAAAGTAGATTTTGAAATTAACGTTGCACCGACAAGAAGCACAAAATCACTTGGCGATGGTGGAAATATATTTTCTATAAATGCGAAAAAGAAAAGCACAACATAAATTAATGCGGGATCTAAAGTGCTGATATAAGAGATGATTTCCTGAAGCATTATTTATCTTGCTTGTTTAGTAGAACAACAGCTTGTGCGGCACAACCTTCTTCATGTCCAACAAAACCTAAACCTTCGGTTGTTGTAGCTTTCACAGAGATTTGATCTATTGTAATATTCAAAATGTTCGCAATTACTTTTCTCATTTCCGGAATGAACGGTGCAAGTTTTGGTTTCTCCAAAAGAATTGTAGAATCAACATTTCCAATTTCGTAATGAAAATCTTTCATGAGATAATAAACATGATTTAGCAATTCTTTGCTGTCCGCATTTTTATATTTTGAATCGGTATTGGGAAAATGAATCCCGATATCTCCGAGAGCAAGTGCACCAAGTATAGCATCACATATTGCGTGGAGAAGAACATCCGCATCGGAATGCCCAAGTAATCCTTTCGTATGGGGAATTTCTACACCGCCTAAAATCAATTTGCGATTGTCGGCAAATTTATGAACATCATATCCGAATCCGACCTTATGTTGTAAGTTCAATATCTTATCTCAAATTTTGTGAATTCATTTTTAGGTTCGCTCCATTTGATCGAAGCATTTTTTATATCCGCATGTCTTGGGCCAATTTTTATTTTTTTGTATAACTCTTCAATCATTGCAAGTTCACCTTCTACTACTGTGTAAACCTCGCCGCTATATAAATTCTGTGTAAATCCTTTTAACAAAAGTTGCTCGGCATTCCTTGCGACAAAATATCTAAACCCGACACCCTGAACAAATCCGTTAACAATTATTTCAGCCCGTTGAATTGCCATTTTTCATAAACAATGTATCAAATAGTTCTGATATAATTAAACCTGTAAATATTATTCCAGCACCGGTATAACCCAAATTAGTAATTTCTTCATGTAATAAAAAGAATGTAAAAATTGCAGCAAAGACCGGTTCTAGTGAAAATATTATTCCTGCTTTTGTAGGACTAATTAATTTTTGATATTTAGTTTGCATCACCGTTGTAATTAATGTGGTGAATATTGAAGTATATAAAAGACCGACCAACAGATTATTTGTAAATTCAATTCTAATTTTTTCAACTCCCGAAAGTGAAGTTATAAATGCTGCCATGAAAGCTAGGACTGAAGTAACAACCACTTGTATAATTACCATTAACCAGAGATTGTGACGTTTTGTAAAAAGATCAATATAAATTATATAAAATGCAAAAAAGAGCGCACTGATTAATGTAAGAAAATCTCCGATTGTAAAATTATCTTTAAATTCTTGAAAGATTGAAAATATAGACGTGCTGTTGCTGGAGAGAAAGAATATTCCGATAAAAACTAGTATTACCCCGATAATCGCTCCAGCATTAGGTTTTCTTTTTTCAATTATTATTTGAAGAAAAGGAACAATGATAACGGCAGAGCCTGTAAGAAAACCGGATTTAGTTGCTGATGTATATTTTAGACCAAATGTTTGAGTAGCAAATTCCCCGAATAAAAATAAACCGAGAATCGAGCCGGCTATAATTACTTCCTTAGAAAATTCTTTCCTTAATTTTAGAAAAACCGGAATTAATAAAATACTTACAATGGAAAACCTTATAGCTACAAAAAGCATTGTTGAAACATCGTGTATGGATAATTTTACAATTGCAAATGTAGCTCCCCAAAGCAAAGTAACAACCAGCATTGCGCCTTCGCCTAAAAATTTGCTTTTTGTTTTTTGAGATGAGTTATTCATTATCGGTAGTATAACCGAAATTTTTTAACATGTTTGGATTTGAACGCCATTTCTCGCGGACTTTGACTCGTAACTCCAGATAAACCTCTCGCTGTAAAAAATTTTCTATTTCTTTCCGTGCAGACTGTCCAAGATTTTTTATTGATTCGCCTTTAGCGCCAAGTATAATCGGCTTTTGAGTTTCTTTTTCCACAACAATTTCTGCACTTATAAAATCTTTTGCGTTTTCTCGTTCCTTAAATTCCGCAATTAAGACTTCTGTGCTGTATGGAATTTCATCTCTATATCTTTCAAAAACTTTTTCACGAATAATTTCAGTAACAAAGAATCGTTCGTTTTCATCAGTGATTTGTTCTTCGGGAAAATATTTTGGGTGTTCAGGCAGTAATTCTACAATCGTATCAATTACACTTTTAAGATTGAATCCTTCTTTGGCAGAAATTGGAATTACTTTCTGAAAATTACTCTTTTCGGAATATTGATTAATTAGTTTTTCAATATCAGCTTGGTTTGAGAGATCAATTTTGTTTAGGAGTAAAATTTTTTTTGAATCATTTTCTTTAAGAACTTCTTTAACTCGTTCATCTGAAAAAGTTTTTGATCCACCCGGATCTGAATCAACATCAATCATAACCAGAATTACATCTGAATCTTTAACTGATTGAAAAACATATTCAAGCATTCTTTCCTGAAGCAAATATTCCGGATTAAGAATACCTGGAGTATCAAGAAAAATTATTTGATAGTCATTTGTATTTAAGATTCCAAGTATCCGCTTGCGTGTCGTCTGAGGTTTATTTGTAATTATAGAAAGCCGTTCGCCAATCAAAGCGTTCATTAATGTTGATTTACCAACATTAGGTTTCCCGATAATCGAAACAAAACCCGATCTAATAGACATACTCTTTTATTTTTATTGTGGATGTGAAAATATCGAAAGAAATGTAGATACGCTAATGCCTACGGAAGACAATACAGTTATATGATGGAAATTTTAGCGAGTATAATGATTTAGCTTATTCTTAAAATTTTTATGCGCTTCAAAAGTTAAATAAACTGTTATTAATAAAATTAATGTCAATATCGAAACCATTAATAGCACATTTTTATTTGAGAAGAAATTTTGAAATTCTATTAAGTTCTTGCCAATTAACTCTTTTGCTTTATCAACATACGGAACCGAAGTTAATTGATCGTTTCCATTATCTATAGATTTAAACGCCGCTACAATAATTCCTAAAACTCCTATAGAGAAGAGAGTAATAATTGTTACAAAGAAATAACTAACCTTTGGCTTAACTGCTTTAGAAGCACTTGAGATTGCTTTCATAACCTTTTCGGTAATGCTTATTGGCGCTTGTTCGACTTCCATTTGTTTCAATGAACTATCAACAAGCCGTAATGCTTTCAGTCTCGCAAGGGCTTCATCATTTTTTTCAATTTCATTTTTTATTTCAGCAAGTTCAAATGGTTCTAACTCGCCGTCAATATATTTATTTAATATTTCATCGGTTAACTTGTTCATAACATTTCCTCCTGATAGTTATGCTTGAGAAGTAAATCCTTCAAAGCATTACGTGAACGATGTAATAAAACTTTTGTATTTACTAATGATGTTCCCATTACCTGGCTAATCTCATTCAACGAAAGTCCGTCCATATAAAATAATATTACCACAAGAGCACCACGAACTGGAAGTTTATCTACCATTTTAAGAATGTATTGCCGTACATTTTCCGTTGTAGCGTAAATTTCATTATCATAATTGCCAAGATCAAATTCTTCGTCAATCGAACTCATTTCCTGTTCAATTTTTCTTTTCTTAGAAGACAACACAGTTAAACCTGTATTGAAAACTATTTTATAAAGCCATGTTGAGAACTGCGCATCTTTACGAAAATCTTTTAGTCCATTAAATGCCTTTAGGAAACTGTCTTGAAGGGCTTCCTCCGCATCCAGTTCGTTTTTTAATATTCTTCTTAATAAGGAAAACGCCCTGTCTTTATATCTATTTATCAGAAGGGAAAAATCAGATGAGTTCCCTCTTTTAATAGACTCAATAATTTCTGTGTCACTTAAGTGTCTCATTACTGCATTAGACTATTATCTTTCTTCCAAGGTTACAATTAAATTGAAAATAATATGTAACCTTTTCATTCTTGAACCATGTCCAAAGAAGTGAGATAATTAATTCTCTGTTTAAGATAAGTGAATCATTACTTAAGAAAAACAAAAATTAGTTGTAACCTTTTAGAAATATTTTAGTCATAAGTAATAAATAACCAAGGAGGTATAAAATGCATGGTGAACAATTTATTCCTATCGTAATGTTTTTAGTAATCGGTATTATTTGGGTATCTTATATTTTTTACCGTTCCAAAGAAAAACAAATGATGATTGAGAAAGGGCTGTCTTACGAGCAAATGGTGGAGCTGTTAAGAACAAAACGCGATCCTTATCTTTTATTAAAGTTAGGCGTTCTAACTTTATTCGTCGGACTCGGTTTAGGCGCAGGATTTCTTTTCAGTAATTGGACCGGTTATGAAGAATGGATACCATTTTGTATCATAACAATGACGGGTCTGGGATTTGTTGGTGCTTTTCTTTTAACAAGAAAATTAAAAAACGGAAACGGAAATTAATTTTGTAAAATATTCTGTATTACTTCTACAAAAAAAAGAGACGCTCATTAGAGCGTCTCGGCATTTTAAATCAAGCTAACTCGTGTTCTTCAAGCCAATGTTGAGCATCAATTGCTGCCATGCATCCGCTTCCTGCGGCAGTTACAGCTTGTCTATAAGTTTTATCGGCAACATCTCCGGCAGCAAAAACTCCTTCAATGTTTGTCTTAGTTGTTCCCGGCTTTACAATCAAATATCCGGTCTCGTCCATATCAAGAATACCTTTGAAGAGTGAGGTGTTGGGCTGATGGCCTATTCCCATAAAAATTCCGTCTGCAGAAATTTTCCATGTAGAACCGTCTTTTGTGTTTTTAAGAAGCGCTCCGGTCACAAATTTTTTACCGTCTTCTTCTTTACCCAGCACTTCTTTAATAACTGCGTTTGTTATGAATTTGATTTTAGGATTTTTCTTTGCACGGTCATACATAATCTTTGATGCGCGGAATTCATCTCGGCGATGAATAATTGAAACTTCAGATGCAAACTTTGTTAGATAATTTGCTTCTTCCATTGCAGTATCGCCGCCACCTACAACTAAAACTTTCAAACCTTTGAAAAAGAAACCATCGCAAGTTGCGCAAGCTGAAACACCATAACCCATATATTTTGTTTCGCTATCAATGTTAAGCAATTTTGCCGAAGCACCGGTAGAAATAATAACTACATCTGCAGTATATGTTTCGTTTTCAGCTTTAACTACAAATGGCCGCTTTGAAAAATCAACTTCAGTTATGTTCTTAAAAAAGCATTGTGCACCAAACCGCTGAACCTGTTTACGCATAACGTCCATTAATTCAGGACCTTGAATTCCATGTTCAAAGCCTGGATAGTTTTCAACTTCTGTTGTAATTGTTAATTGCCCGCCCGGCTGCATACCTTCAAAGACAACAGGATTTAGATTCGCACGTGATGTATAAAGTGCCGCAGTTAATCCTGCCGGACCCGATCCTATTATTATTACTTTATGATGATTATTTGACATTAGTTAGTCTCCAAATTTTACTAAACAAAATTACCTAAATGTGATCAATTTTTATAATGATTAGATGGAATTATTCTGAATTGGATTCTACTAATGAATTGAATCGCCTGCTTTCATTAAGAATTCAGCATTACGCTTAATGCCGTTCAATTTAGCACGTTTGATGGGACTTGTTTCAAATCGTCTTTTGAATTCTTGCGAATTCATTTCTAAAATTTCTTGAAGTGCTATTTCTTTATTTCCATCTGGTTCAAATTCTTTCTCACGTGTTTGGGTAGGGAATTTTTTATTCCATGGGCAAACATCCTGGCAAATATCACAGCCAAACAGCCAGTTATCAAATTGATTTTTCAATCCGTCGGAAATTTCTCCTTTATTTTCAATGGTTAGAAAAGAAATGCATCGGTTGGCATCAACTACATACTCGTCAACAATTGCTTTAGTCGGACAAGCATCAAGGCACGCTCTGCATGAACCGCAAAAATCTTCTATCGGTCTATTATAATTAAATTCTTGATTACAAATAATTGTTGCTAAAAAAATCCAGCTTCCCATTTCTCTTGTGATAACATTTGTATGTTTTCCCAACCAGCCAATCCCTGAACGGACCGCCCATGCTTTATCCATTACCGGGCCTGTATCAACGTACGTAAGACAATTAAAAGAAGGATCAATTTCTTTAAGTCTTTCTTCAAGAATTTCCAACTTTTCCCAAATTATTAGATGATAATCTTTTCCCCAAGCATAACGGGATACTTTTCCAAAACCTTTTTCATTAGAGTATTGATGATCGGTAAAATAATTCATCGCGAGTGATATCACACTTTTAGCATTGGGAAAAATATTGTTTACATCTAGTCGTTTTTCAAAATTGCGCTCCATATAATCCATAGAAGCATGAAATCCTTTACTCAACCATTCTTTTAATTTTTCTGTTTCGTCCTGCAGAAGATCAGCTTTCGCAAAACCAATAAGATCGAATCCTAATTCCTTTGCTTTTTCTATTACTATTTGATTAGTGAGTTTCATTCTTTGAGCGTCTAAATGATTAAGTACCTAAGTGACTGAGTGCCTAAGTCCCTGAGTGTATGAGAATGACGGGTCTTGTTAAACATTCTTTTCATCTTTCCTTCATTCAATCTTTTCATCTTTCAATTTTCCCTTCTCTTACCATCTCAATTCTTTCTTAAAAACTTTTACATAAATATCATCTTCAATAACCTTTACTTCATAAGAATCTAAACCCTTAATTCCATGAGGAACTTTTCCTGTTTTCAAATTAAACTGCCATCCATGAGAAGGACATGTAACCTTTCCGTCTTCAATAAATCCATCGTAAATGATTGCCGCTTTTTGATGAATGCAAACATTGTTTAACGCATAAATTTGCCCTTCAACTTTAAATAAAGCAACGTCAACATCATCAACAAAGAAATGCCTTCCTATTTTTTCTTTGAGATCCGAGTTTTTGCAAACTTTAATAAATCCATCATTCTTTTTCATTAAATCATCTCGGTAAAAATTTGTTCAATAGAAAATTTCCCTTGCGATTCAGCAACAGTGGCCATTACTACTTCCGGATCATGTTCGAAAAACAATTTCCAATTTTGTTCGATTGCTAAAGGAAGAATTTTTTTCTTTTCTTGAACGGTAACAATCGGCTGAAGATCGTAGCCCATTACGTATGGAATTGGGATGTGGGAAGTGAACGGGAAAAGATCGCCGCAATAGAGAACCGTGTTTGAACTATCATGAACTTTGATCATTTGTTGAAAAGATGTATGTCCGTTGATAGTAATAAATTCGATCTCATCATCAAATTGAATTTCGCCGTCAATAAAATTTAATAACCCTTCATTATGCAGCGGTAAAAACCTGTTTTGAATAAAACTTCCTCGATCACGATCGGTTGGATTTAATGCCCACTCAAAATGTTTCTTCTGAACATAGTATTTTGCATTTGGAAAAGTTGGAATCCACTTACCGTCTTTTAAGTAGGTAGAGCCTCCGGTATGATCAAAATGAAGATGAGTTAAAAGAACATCGGTAATCTCGTCTGTTTTGATGCTATGTTTATTGAATGAATCTGACATAGTTTTTTCAGATTGATCCAACCGATAGTTTCTTATGAATTTTTCATCCCAGTCAGAGCCAATGCCTGTGTCAATCAAAATTTTCCGGGAATCACTTACGAGAAGCAAGTTTCGGGCATTCAATGAAACTCTATTTTGTTCATCCGCCGGATTAGATTTACTCCAGAGCGGTTTGGGAATTATTCCGAACATTGCACCGCCATCCAATCCAAATACACCAGTTTCTATTACCTTTAATTCATATTTGCCGATTTTCATTATTGGTCTTTATCTTTATTTTGTGGTAGATATATTTAAGTTAAAGTTACAAATATCTAAGGAAATTATTATGATTTACAATATGATAAAAAAATTAGTCCTAAGTACAGCAGGCTTTTTAGTAAATATTCTTTTTATGGCTCTACTGTTGGTTTGTTCTACTACAACTAAAAGTTACTCTCAACAAAAAAATAATGATGAATTAAAGGTGATGACTTTTAATATCCGTTATGGAACAGCTGATGACGGCGAAAACAGTTGGATGTATCGAAAACATAATGTTATTGAAACAATCAAGAATTTTAATCCTGCTCTATTCGGATTACAGGAAGCTCTTCAACTTCAAATAGATGAAATTCTAAAACAGATGCCAAATTATTCTTATGTTGGTGTTGGACGTGACGATGGAAAATTTGCCGGAGAATACTCTTGCATATTTTATTTTAAAAACCGTTTTGATGTTGATTCATCAGGTACATTTTGGTTTTCAGATACACCAAATATTGTAGCATCAAAAAGTTGGGGGAATAACATTACCCGTATTTGCACATGGGCTTTATTTCGAGATAAGATTTCAAAAAAATCATTTTATATGTTCAATGTACATCTTGATCATGAGTCTCAACCATCAAGAGAAAAAAGTGCTGAACTTCTTGTAAGAAAAATTAACCAAAAATCTTTGCCTGTAATCTTAACCGGTGATTTCAACAGCGGAGAAAACAATGCTGCAATTAAAACAATCCTTAAATCCGGATTAATTGATACTTATAGAAAACTTCACGAAAAGAAATCTAATGAAGGAACATTCAATTCATTTAAGGGGGAAACAAGCGGCGACAAAATTGATTTTATTTTTGTTACAAAAGATTTCGATGTAAAAGAATCTGAAATCATAAGAAAAAATTATAACGGTAAATATCCTTCCGATCATTTTCCGGTAACTACTATTTTAAAGCTCACTGAATAAATTTTTATCCTATTAATAATATAAAAAAGGGCGACTGATCGGTCGCCCTTTAAAAATCTTAAAAACAAATTTTTAATACTATCTTCCTAATCCATCCAAATATTCTTTTCTTTTCAACAGTGTATCTTTATCTTCAACATGTTTTGGATCAGGAACGCAGCAATCAACAGGGCAAACAGCCGCACATTGAGGTTCATCGTGGAATCCAACACACTCGGTACATTTATCGGGAACGATATAAAAAAAGTCTTTTGAGAAAAATCCATCTGCACCGGAAGGAGCTGGCTGACCTTCTCCGTAACTTTTGCCTGCAAGTTTCCATTCTGCACCACCTTCATAAATAGCAGTATTTGGACATTCCGGTTCACATGCGCCACAATTGATGCATTCGTCAGTTATCCTGATTGCCATAATTGGCCTCCTTATTTATTTAAAAATTTAATCGTTGAGTTTAATCTTAGGAAATTTGTTCTAAAACATTTGCGGGTCTTGTTCAGAAAAAAAATCATTTAACTCTTGGATTATGAATTCTACTATTCTAAACCTTCAGAAATATCTGTCAATACGGTCGAAATAATACTAAAACAAGGTTAGAACTTCAAGACAAATTGGGCTTTTGAATTAATATTTTACCAGCTTCCGCTTGCTCCGCCACCGCCAAAACTGCCTCCACCCCCCGAAAATCCACCAAAACCGCCTCCCCCACCTCCAAAACCACCTGAACCCCATCCTCCGCCTCTTCGGCTATTACCCATAGAACTTAATATTATCCAAGGCAGAATTCCTCCCCCACCACCTCGTCCACCTTTCCGGAAAATGGTCGAAATAATAATAAATAGTATAACAACAAAAATAAAAGGTATTCCTGTGCCTGTACCCTTTCCTTTTTTACCGACATCTCCTTGATATTCCCCGCGTGTAGCTAGAAATATTGCATTTAAGCCGGCAGCAATACCGGAATAGTAATCACCTTGCTTAAAGTAGGGGCGGACTTCATTTCTAATAATTGAGCTAGCAAGTGCATCCGGTAATGTTCCTTCCAATCCATAACCTACTTCAATTCTCATCTTGCGGTCATCTTTGGCAACAAAGAAAAGAACACCGTTATTATTTTTTTTAGAACCGATTTGATTCTTAGTCGCTATCTGATAAGTAAAATCTTCCAATGAAGCACCATTAAGAGCAGAAATCATTAGAAACACAATTTGGTTGGAAGTTGAATCGTCAAACTTCTTTAGTGCAGTGTTAAAAGTGTAGAGTTCTGAGCTTGTAAGAGTGTTAGTAAAATCATTTGCATAATTTTTTAATACCGGGATCTCTACTTGAGCTTCAAGGATTAAAATCGGTATCAGAATAAACAGAAAAATTTTTTTCATTTATTTTTCACTTTGAGTTCGTTGCTCTA
Source organism: Melioribacter sp. (assembly GCA_012026935.1). Lineage (GTDB taxonomy): Bacteria > Bacteroidota > Ignavibacteria > Ignavibacteriales > Melioribacteraceae > Fen-1258. Next base: position 15,969 of record VEPI01000015.1, read on the forward strand.
CACTTTACGTTAAAACTGTACTTTTGGTGCTTGTTCTGATCCAGCAGCCGCTTTGAAATATTCTTTTTCCTTAAAACCGCCAAAGTTAGCTACTATTACTCCGGGAAATTTCTTTATAGCCGTATTATATTCAGTAGCAATCACATTATACTTTTGTCTTTCAACTGTAATACGATTTTCCGTTCCTTCTAACTGAGCCTGAAGCTGAAGAAAATTTTCATTTGCTTTTAATTGAGGATAATTTTCGGATACAACTAATAACCTTGATAATGCACTTCCTAAACCGTCTTGAGCAGCTTGGAATTTCTGAATCATTGCCGGATCACTAAGCTGATCTGCCGTAAGTTTTATTTGACCAACTTTTGCACGCGCTTCGGTAACAGCCGTATAAGTTTCCTTTTCAAAATTAGCTACACCTTTTACTGTTGCAACTAAATTAGGAACTAAGTCTGCTCTTCTTTGATAAACATTTTCTACCTGGCTCCAAGCAGATTTTACGCTCTCATTCAAGCCGACAAAGCTATTATATTTACCAGTAGCCCATGATATAGTAAAAATAACTAAAAGAATAACTACACCAAGAATCCCCAACCCTATCTTAAGACCTTTACTCATTTGTCCTCCTTCTATCTTGAATTTTCTTCTTAATACTTAATTAATTGGTAAGACTTCTCATTGGTGCCGGGATTCTTCCTCCCCTGCTCACAAATCCTGCACTGCTTATTGTTCTTACTTCCATAATTGGCGCTTTGCCCAGGAGCCCTCCGTAATCAACAAAGTCACCAATCTTTTTTCCGTAAGCAGGAATAATTCTTACCGCAGTTGTTTTATCATTAATAATTCCGATTGCAGCTTCATCTGCAATTATTCCCGCAATTGTTGTAACGGCAGTATCACCAGGTATTGCAATCATATCAAGTCCAACAGAACAAACGGCAGTCATAGCTTCCAATTTTTCCAATGAAAGATTACCTGCTTGAACTGCTCGAATCATTCCCATGTCTTCACTAACCGGAATAAATGCACCGCTCATTCCACCGACAGAAGAACTTGCCATTAATCCTGCTTTCTTAACCGAATCATTCAACATAGCGAGAGCGGCTGTCGTTCCGGGCGCACCAACATCTTCAACGCCCATAGCTTTCAAAATATCTGCAATGCTATCGCCTTCAGCCGGAGTTGGGGCCAAAGAAATATCAACAATACCAAATGGAATTCCATTTTTTTCTGCAACTTTTCTTCCTATCAATTCTCCGGCGCGTGTAATTTTGAAAATTGTTTTTTTGATCACCTCTGAAAGCTGCTGCAGATCAACCTTTCCTGCTTCACGTATAGCTTCCAATACAACACCGGGACCGCTGATTCCAACATTTAAAACTATTTCAGGTTCCGATACACCGTGAAATGCACCGGCCACAAACGGATTATCTTCAACAGCGTTTGCAAAAACAACTAGTTTAGCACACCCGATCGAATCGTTATCTTTTGTTTTCTCTGCAGTTAGTTTTATAACTTCGCCCATCATGTTTACAGCATCCATATTAATACCGGCTTTTGTAGAACCGATATTGACACTTGAACAAACTCTTTTTGTTTGTGAAAGTGCAAATGGAATTGATTTGATCAATTCCCTTTCACCGTTTGTCATTCCTTTTTGAACTAACGCCGAATATCCCGCGATATAATCTATACCTATTTCTTCGGCTGCTTTGTCAAGAATTTTTGCTATTTCAATAAATTCTTCAGCATTACATGCATCGAAAGGAATTGAAATTGGTGTTACGGATACACGTTTATTTGCAATTGAAATTCCGTACTGTGATTCCACTTCTTTTGCTAGTTTTACGTGCTGCTTTCCATATCGAAGAATCTTATCATATATTTTTTGTTTGGTAACTTCAATATTTCTATCATGGCAATCACGCAGACTAATTCCCATAGTTACTGTTCTAATATCGAAATGCTCTATCTCTGTCATCCGGATAGTTTCTAGTATTTCACCAAATTCGTACGGCATAATTGTTAGTTGTAAGTTGTTAGTAGTTAATTGTTCTTAATTAATTGGTTAGTTCATCAACTATCATATTCTATGCATATATCTAAATACGTCCTCATGCTGTAAATAAATTTTGATCTTCAGCAATTCTGCAATTTTATTCATCTCTTCTTGAATTTCTTTTAAGTCTTTTTGTGATGCGGAAATATCCACTACCATTATCATTGTAAAAAAATCGCCAAGAATTTTTTGACTTAGGTCCTGAATATCACAATTTGCATCACCAAGTGCTTTAGTTACACCAGCTACAATACCGGGATGATTTAAACCAAACGATGTTAAAATTACGCGTCCGGAGGAAACATCATTTTTCTCTAATTTGTAGTCACCACCCATTGATTCAACTCGTCTCCGCACTAATTCTTTTACAGCTTCAGGAGTTGCTTTATCTCCTAATTCACTAATAGCTTCAAACGTTATTTTTCTAATTTCTTCTTCTGAAAGCTTCACGGTCTGATACCCTTATATTCGTTCTGAAGATAACGCAGTGATTTATTTGAGACTTCTAAATTTTTCTCTTGTGCAAATTCTTCTGCGTTTTGAATAGCTCCTCTGTAGAATCGAAGCCAAACTAATTCAGCAATTACAACTCCGTCAAACACACGGTTCTCTACAAATGAGTTGATCGTCCAATACCCGGAAAGTAAATTCCAACCTAACGACATTAATCCGGATAAGAATTTACCGGTATAAATCGCACCTGCACCGGGCAAAATATATGAAATTACCTTTGCAAATGTTACAGAAACTTTGGCCTTTTCCGTTTGTTCTGCAAGTTTTTTTAATTCATGATTAGAATTAATTCTAGTAAAAGACTTGGCCGCCTCATCCCACTTATCTGCAAAGATATATGCCCATCCGCGCCAATAATTAATTTGATCTCTTTTTCCGCTGAATCGTTGATCTTTTTCAAGCTCATTACAAAGTTGAAGAGCTCTGTCCGATGTTCTTCTTAAAATATTTGTTCGAATGATTTGAGTCTTTGAATCAAATAATTCATCATCTGTCCTGGCGTTTAATTCTGCTAACGAAAAAAATTTTACGGCGTCATCATATTTAGCTCCGGCTTTGTAACATTCTCCTATTTTATAATTTATTTCATAATTGAATGTTTTGGTTGAGTCGAAAAATTGAAACCGTTTATACTCGGTAATTGCATCGTAGAATTGTTTGTTGTTAAACAGATTATTAGCAAAATCTAATTGAATGGATAAACGATCCTGTGCTTTTACAGCGAAGACAAATGCGAATAGAAAAAATATTACCTTTAACCGGATTTTCATATTAGTAATCTATCTTAGGCAGAAAATAATTTCTGTGTTCGAAAAATAGCCTTACTTCATTATCAAAATTGAATTGAATTCTGGCATTATAAATTTGTGCCGATGCTGCCGATCCGTAAATATTTCCTGCATAGAAAAAAGCAGCAAGTCCGCTGAACATCCATCCTCTAAATTGATGATCCGCTTTAAAATTTGTAATTGCTAAATAAGTAGTGAGTGCTGTTGCTATTAATGAAGTTATTCCATCACCAACTTCTCCGGTATATATTTTACCGGCACCGGGAATTAATGTGGACAAGATTACTGAAGTAGTAATGCTTTTATACTTTGGAAATTTTTTCTGCTGATAGAAATTTAACAGTCTGGATTGAACCGAGTCAGGAAAACTTTTTAATACTAAATTTTCTTCAGGCAATCTAGAATTATCAAGAAAGTAGGATATATATTTTAATCGCTCTATATCTTTGCTGTAAATTGAAGAACCAAAATTCTGTTCTTCTGCAAGCACACGGAATAATTTATAATCATTCTGAAAAAAGACTGATTCATAAAACATTAATCGTGCTTCTTCAGATAATTGTGATCCAAAAAATAATCCTTTAAAATTATTAGCTGCTTCCGTGTAACGCCCAATTTGGAAATAGCTATTAGCTAATCTGAATACGATGGTATCGTTACTTTCACTTCTTAAATATTCTTTGAATTCATCAGCTGCCCGTAAATAATCTTTCTCATAATAAAGATAATTTCCAAATCTCAGTCTGTTTTGAAAAGATAAAATATTTCCGTCTGTTGCCAATTGGCAGTTGATAGTCGTCGGTGGAACAATAATTAATAAAATGACAATTAATAAACGATTGGTAATTTTAGTTCTCAGCATCACTGGCGGGTTAGAATTTTATTTTTGCTGAATGCAGTGTGTAGTTATTGGCGGGATCGGAAAATTTTCTAGATGCTAAAAGCGAATAATGATCTGTCACCTTGAAAAAATTTAAATCTCTTGTAAAACGGTCTGCAAACATTAGCGATCCTTTAAAAATACTGGTTTCTTTAATTGACTTAAGAAAAAAGGCTGAGCATGATGGTTCAAAAGGACAATTATCACCATCCAAATCAGAGATAAAAAAGTAATATGTATTTCGCAAAACAGAAAGTAATGTCATTCCAAAACTTGATTTATCAAGAGTATAATCATGATGATGAGTAGGCGTAAGTTCGTAAGAAGTTTCTTTCCCTTCCCATCTCGCCCAATCAGTTTGTGCATTTAAATTATACGTAAAACTCAATACGAAAAAATAAATACCGATAATTAACATTATTCTAATATTAAAAATCTTCACATACTACCTTAAAAATAATCACTCAGCTACTTAGGTACTCAG
>VEPI01000015.1:20723-29823 GCA_012026935.1 Melioribacter sp.
ACTCATGAACTCAGAATTAATCCTTCAACAGTTCTCTTGCAATTACAATTCTCTGAATCTCCGATGTCCCTTCATAAATTTCCGTAATCTTAGCATCGCGTAAATATCTTTCAACTAAATATTCTCTAACGTAACCATAACCGCCATGGATTTGTATTGCTTCAAGTGCGCACTCTACAGCAATTTTTGAAGAATACAATTTAGCCATAGCTGATTCTTTAACATATTTTTTACCGGCATCTTTTAATGCTGCTGCTTGTAGAGTTAAAAGTTTTGCTGCTTCGACTTTTGTTGACATATCTGCAAGTTTAAACTGAATTGCCTGATGATTAGAAATTTCCGTCCCAAATGCCTTTCTGGTTTTTGCATACTTAGTTGCAGCATCAAGTGCGCCTTCTGCTATTCCAACAGCTTGAGATGCAATGCCTATTCTTCCGCCGTTCAATGTATTCATTGCAAAGTTAAATCCTTTGCCGACTTCCCAAATAATATTTTCCTCGGGTACTTTGCAGTTCTCAAAAGTTAATGAACATGTATCGCTGCTTCTAATTCCAAGTTTATCCTCTTTTACTCCGTGACCAAAACCCGGTGTTCCTTTTTCAACTAAGAAAGTTGTAATTCCATGATGAGCTTTTTCTTTGTCAGTCTGTGCCATAACCAGAAAATAATCTGCGGAGTGGCCATTGGTGATCCAATTTTTCATTCCATTTAAAACCCAATAATTGCCATCTTTGACCGCATAGGTATGCTGCTGTGTCGCATCACTTCCGGCTTCTGGTTCAGACAACGCAAAAGCACCAAGTTTTTCTCCACGAGCCAACGGCTTCAAATATTTTTCTTTAATGAAATCACTTCCCCATTTTTCCAATCCGTAAGTAACTAAAGAATTATTTACTGACATAATTACTCCCAGACTGGCATCAACTTTTGAGATCTCAATCATTGCTAAAACATAACTTATGGTATCAAGTCCGGTACCGTCATATTGAGACGAAACCATCATTCCCATAAATCCAAGTTCACCAAGTTTCTTAACTAATTCAGCAGGAAATTTTGCTTCTTTATCCCGTTCAATTGAAGTTGGAGCTATTTCTGACTCTGCAAACTCACGAGCAGTTTGCTGGATCATTAATTGTTCTTCTGTAAATTCAAAATTCATCCTTTCCTCTTTTAATCTGATTTTGATTATTTGATTGCATTTCAAAACTACTGAAACGATTTCAAATATCAAACCCTCTTTCTAATACTCAAAACCATGAAACCCGGTCACTTCAATCTTTGTCACTTTCCATCTTGATCTCTATATTTGCTGCAATGAATAACAAGAAAATTCAACTCAAAGGACTAACGCTTTCTGAACTTGAAGAGTATTTCGTTTCAATCGGCGAGTCAAAATTCAGAGGCAAACAGGTTTATAATTGGATGTATAATCATCTTGCGGTTGATTTTTCTGAAATGCAAAACATTTCAAAAGAGCTCAGACAAAAACTTACTGCAAATTGCGGACTGCAAACTTTAAATTTAATAACTGCTCAAAATTCTCCATCAACCGGTACGAAAAAATATTTGTTTGCAACACACGACGACAGGAAAATTGAATCGGTTGTAATTCCTGAAAGAGAAAGAAACACACTATGCATTTCAACTCAAGTGGGCTGCCCGCTTGATTGTAAATTCTGCGCAACAGGACTAATGGGTTACAAAAGAAATCTCACAGCAGGTGAGATTGTAGATCAGTATCTACTAACAGCAAAAGAACATGGTAAAAAAAATATTACAAATATCGTTTATATGGGAATGGGTGAGCCTCTTCTTAATTATGAAACAACATTAAAATCGGTAGAAATTTTTACACATGAGCTTACAAAAGGATTAAGCAGATTACGCATTACGATTTCAACTGCAGGCATAGCACCAAAAATAAAGGATCTTGCAGACCGCGGTGTTCGTGTTAAACTTGCTCTCTCACTCCATTCCGGATTTGAAGATATAAGAAGTTTGATAATGCCGATCAACAAAAAGTATTCTCTAAAAGAAAATCTTGAAGCGCTAAAATATTATGCAAAGAAAACCAAAACACGAATCACTTTTGAATACACAATGTTAAAAGACATCAATGACAGGTATGAAGACATTAAAGCGCTTACAAAAATATGCAGTTCAATTCCATCTAAAATAAATATTATCCCATTCAATAGTATAAAGCATATGGCCCCGGAAGGAATTTCTTCAAAACTTGAACCGACCTCATTAACAGAAATCCAACAATTTGCAGACAAACTCCGTAACAACAACATCACTGTTATGATCCGCGAAACACAAGGCGATGATATAGCAGCTGCATGCGGACAGTTAGCTGTTTATTCTTAATTATTATTGAGAATTATCCTGTAAAAATATTCAATTGATTTTTACTTAACTGATTAATTATTATTACAATAGAATAACTACAGACGGTGAGTACCATAAAAAATATAATTGTTGTGTTCGTTCTTTTCTGCGTTTCTAATTTTCAAATAACAGCACAGGATAATGCTAAAAAACCAAAACAAGTTAATGTTGTGGTAATGCCATACGATCGCTACGAGCGATATCCTTTTGCTACAGACATGATACGGGAATTCCTTCAATTAGGTTTGAAAGAGAAAGGCTTTTCAGTTGTGTCTGATGATCCTACATGGTTATCAATCCTGGATAAAGATTATCCACTCTACAATCTTTCACAAGAACAGGCTGAATCAATTATTAATGATATTGATGCCGATCTGATTGTTTTTGGATTCAGTGATAATAGTATTAGCAGCAGAAATTACGGATTATATAATGATCGCCCGATGTCTAAACCAATACTTGTAAAGGTTTATGATAAAAATAAAAAGAGCTTAGTTCTTTATGAAAGAGTTAATTTTTATGAGTACTGGGGTCTTTTTGTTAAGCAATTAGATTTAAATGAGTTTAGTGTTCAAATAGCCAATAAACTCAAACAGATCGGTTATTAATTGTATTGAATTTTTCCATATCCGATTCAGTATCAAAATCATTTAGAATTTGGGAGTAACCACATTCCCATTTTTTTATCTTTGTACTGTCACCATCTCTTATTACTCGAAGTGAAGAAGAAGGATCCGCTTGTAAAATTTTTTCAAATATACTTTTTTTAAATAAAACCGGATGACCTTCCTTTCCATTATAAACCGGCTGTACCCAATCATAAGTATCCTCTATTTGAGAAACTAATTCTTTATAAAATTTTTCTTCATGAAAAGGCTGATCCACAAAATGATAAACGATCCAATCTGAATTTTTTAATTCTATTAACCCAGCTTGGAGTGATGTAAACATTCCTTTTTTATAGTTAGGATTGAAAACACATTCGGCGTGAATTGAGAATCGGGAATTAATTATTGATTCGATCTTTTCTTTTTGAAATCCCGTTACAATAATTACTTTTTCGCATACTTTTAAAAGCTTTTCAACTATTGTTACAACAAATGATTTGTCCTCATAAAGCATTAACGGTTTGAATTGTCCCATCCTACCCGATAATCCGGCAGAGATTAACAATCCGTTTACGATTGGTTTACTCATTTGTTGAAAAATTTTTCTTTTATGAATTTCGAGGTGCTCGGCTCAATACTATGATTCCAATTCTTAAGCGCAGAAGTATCTTTCAATCCGTTTCCGGTAAAAAGTAAAAGTGCAGTTTGCTTAAGTAATTTATTCTGAGAGATGTATTTTTTATAAGCAGCAAAAGTTGATGAAGAAGAAGGTTCAATCAATATTCCGTAATTCTGCGCAACAAACTTTTGTGCTTCAAGTATTTCAGTATCACTAACTTGAATAGCTTCACCTTTTGTTTTTATAATTGCGTCATAAGTCATATATAAACATCTAGGAGCGCCGGCAGAAATTGAATCGGCAATACTCTTAGCCGGCATGTATTCAAACTTTTGATTTTTCATATATCTAACAACTGCATTGCTTCCTTCAGCTTGAACAGCAATTAATTTTGGAAGTTCTTTAATCCAACCCAGCTTTTTCAATTCCCATAATCCTTTATACAAACCACTCAATACAACTCCATCACCGGTAGGAATAAAAATTACGTCCGGCATTTTCCCTTTGGTTGTCATAAAAATATCAAACGCAGCGGATTTTTTACCTTCTATAGTAAGAGGATTATAGCCGGTGTTTCTATTATATATTTTTTTTTCTGCGGATATTTCCAAGCATGTATCAAATGCTAAATCATAGTCGCCATCAACTAAATAAATCTCTGCTCCATAAGATTGGATTTGAATTCGCTTTGCTTCCGGAATAAGTTTCGGGACAAAGATTATAGATTTCAATCCGAGCCGTGCACATATTCCTGCTAACGAAGAACCTGCATTTCCTGTTGAAGCAGCAGCAATTTCTTTTATGCCAAGTTCTTTTGCTTTGAGAGCAACTAAACTTGAAGCGCGGTCCTTAAACGACAAAGTAGGATTACGCGTGTCGTCAAGTACAAAAAAATTATTTCCTTCGAAAGAATATTTTAATAAACAATTTGAAGGAAGTGAAATTTTATTCATGTCATTCTGAGTGAGTCCTGAAAGGACGTATGAAGAATCTCTAACTTTATTTTTATTGGATTCTTTGTCACTTCGTTTCTCGGAATTTAGCGGCCACAATAAATTATACTGCCAAAATCTTCCAGGTTGAAGTTTTAAGAATTCTTTTTTCTTGTATTTTTTTTTGATTGCTTCATAATCATATTCAATTAAAAGAACACCACGCAATGGTAGATTCTTTCCTATAGTACCGCATGACGGACATAGATAGATTAGATTTTTTTCTATCTCATCTTGGCTATAAGTCTTTCCGCAATCAAAACATTTGTAAATGTAATTTTTCATAATGCCTTTTTTGTCATTCTGAGCGCAGCGAAGAATCTCTTAATCAGTGTTGAAGATTCTTCCTCACTTCGTTCGTCAGAATGACGCTTCGCGTCACATTGTTAATCCCATAATTGCTTTTGCAGTATGCAAACGATTTTCTGCTTCATCAAAAACGATTGAGATATTCGGGTTATCAAGAATTTCATCCGTCACTTCATTACCACGATCCGCAGGAAGCGCGTGCATAAGCTTTACATTTTTATCTGCAAGTTTAATTCTCTTATCGTCACAAATCCAACTCTTAGATTTCTCAAGATTACTTTTCATTTCTTTCTAGCATTGATCTTCGTGAGAGAGATAAAATTCTTCATCATAAAAGCCAAAGCCACCCCAGTTCTTTGGAATAACAATCTGTGCACCTTCAAATGCTTCATCCATATTATTTGTGAAACGCAAACTTCCGCCTCCTTCTTTTGCATTCTTCTGTGCTTTCTCAACAATATTTTTACTGAGCGGAAATTCTTTTGGATGAGCAACCGTTACGTCAATTCCGTAACGCGGGAAAAGAAGAATTTGTGTTTGCGGAACGCTCAGCGGTTTTGAGTGCGTTGTTGCATACGCCCAGCTCACTGTTACTTTTAATCCTTTTGTATTTCTGCCGAGATGTTCAAATATTGTCATCAAATCTGCAAGTCCTTGAAACGGATGATAAACATCATCCTGCAACGACATTACCGGCTTTCTTGAGTTTGCAGCAAGCTCATTTAAATATTTATTGCCTACGCCATAGAAACAATTTCGACAAGCAATACCGTGTCCCATACGGCTTAAAATTATTGCTGTGTCTTTTGCAACTTCACCGTGAGTGATCTGCATTTTATCCGGAGTAAGATCATGCGCATGTCCGCCAAGCTGCGTCATTCCGGCTTCCATAGAATTTCTTGTGCGTGTTGATTGCTCAAAGAACATCATAAACAATGTTTTGTATGGCAGCCAAAGCGTTGGTTCTTCTGCGTAGAATTTTTTCTTCAAATCAAATGCCGTATCAAAAACTATATCGAGTTCTTCTTTTGTCCAATTGTCCTCTGTTATAAAATGTCTTCCTTTAAAACGAGTTTCCATTTATACTCCCTATAATTAATAGCACGCTGATGACGCGGATAACGCAGATTCTCGCGGATTTAATCTGTGACAATCCGCTAAATCTGCGTCATCTGTGTTCTATTTCTTTAATAACTCAACGGGAAACAAAGAATAAAACTTTGTTGCCTTTAGCAAATCTTCCAATACAAGTTCTTCTTTAGAAGAATGCGAAAGTTCTTCTTTACCCGGTGCAAAACCAATTGTCGGAATTCCAAAATGACCGGCAGTTGCAACACCGTTTGTAGAGAAACTCCACACACCGCTTTTCGCTTTTCCCATTGCTTCTTTAGAAGTTCTCATCGCTGCATCAACAAGCGGATGTTTTTCATCATAAACCCACGTTGGGAAATATGCTTCTTGAGAAAACTTCGTTCCCTTCCAGCTAATTCCTTCAACATTCGGAATTGAAATTTTAGCATCGCTTTTATGTTTTTTTATTATCGCTTTTAATTCCTTCACCACAGAATTTTTATTTTCGCCGATTGTCATTCTTCTATCAAGATGGATCTGACAGAAATCCGAAACTGAACAAGTTGATGGCGCTTTGGAAATAACTTGGCTTACAGTGATTGAACCTTTTCCAAGCGGTTGTTTCGGTTTCAATTTTTTATCCAACTTTTCTATTTCGGAAATTATCGGCTGCATTTTGTAGATAGCATTAATTCCTTTATGGTTATGCGCGCCGTGCGCTGATTTTCCGGTTGCGGTAATTTTTAATTCCATTCTTCCGCGCTGTCCGCGGTAAACTTTTAGATCCGTCGGCTCGCCAAGTACAACAAAATCCGGTTTGATTCCTTCGTTGGCGATAATATGATAAAGCGGATAGCCGTCCGCATCTTCTTCAAGCACAGAGCCGACAACATAGAGCGTGAATGGAAAATCATTTCCGTAAACAGCTTTCAAAACTTTTCCGGCAATCATAAATCCGGCCATAGCGGGCTTCTCATCAACAACACCGCGTCCGTACATCTTTCCGTTTACTATTTCCCCGCCAAACGGCGGATGCGCCCAAGTTTCAGTATCGGTTACCTTCACCGTATCAACGTGAGCATCGAACATAATTTTGATGGGTCCGTTGCCAATTCTTCCTACCGCATTTCCAAATCCATCATGGAAAGCTTCATCAAATCCGTACTCTTGCATTTTCGAAACAATAAATTCTACAATTTCTTTTTCCTCTCCGCTGTAACTTTTAATCTGAATCAATCTTTGAATCAAAGCGAAAAGATTTTCCTTTTCGGCTTCTACTGCACTAAATAATTTTTCTTTCATATTTATTCCAAATCTGTTTTGTAACTAAACAAAATTACAAAATTGCTTACACACTTAATACCGGTATATCTTATATTTAAGATGTTTAAGAAAATTAGCTGGAATTATATGTCAGATAAAATGCAGCCGGTTCCATTCCAAAAATTGTTGGATTGGATATTCCAAGAATATATAAATCAGAAATCAATCTTCGGGATTCCGTCGTCAAAGTTTTATTATGTAAAAGAAAAGGGTGATGAGAAAATATTCGATGAATGTATTGAAACTCCAATCGGTCCAGCTGCCGGTCCTCACACTCAATTAACCCAGAATATAATCTGCGCATATTTAACCGGAGGCAGATTTTTTGAACTCAAGACAGTTCAAAAGCTGGATGATTTAAAAATTGATAAACCGTGTATTGACGCAACGGATGAAGGTTATAATGTTGAGTGGTCGCAAGAACTGAAGCTTGATGAATCGTATGATGAATATGTTAAAGCATGGTTTCTAATTCATTTGATAAAAAATTTGTTTGGACTCTCTAAATCCAAAAGAGGATTTGTTTTCAACATGAGTGTTGGTTATGATCTGGATGGAATTAAAACACCGCGTATGGATCGTTTCATTGAAGAGTTGAAGGATGCATCTAAGAATGAATTATTCACTAATTACAAAACAATTCTAATTAAACAAATAAGTAACGGTAATTTACTCGAGAGTGATTTCGGCTTCGACAAAATTAAATTAGAAAAATTAATATCAGAAATTGAAAATATTTCGCCGCACATTTCTAATTCGGTTACGCTGTCAACGATGCATGGCTGCCCCCCTCGTGAAATAGAATCTATTGCAAAATATCTTATCAAAGAAAAAGGATTACACACATACGTAAAATTAAATCCAACTCTTTTAGGTTATGATTTTGTAAATGATACTTTGCACAAACTCGGATATAATTATATCCTATTAGATAAGAATTCGTTCGATCATGATATTCAATACCATGATGCTATTCCTATGATTAACCGGCTAAGATCGTTTGCTTCTGCTTACAATAAAACTTTCGGAATTAAACTTTCCAACACGCTTGGAGTAAAAAATACAATCCAGGCATTACCCGGCGATGATATGTACATGTCGGGTAGATCGCTTTATCCGCTAACAATAAATCTTGCATACAAATTAGCAAATGAATTCAACGGCGAAATAAATATTTCTTATTCGGGCGGAGCCAACAACAATAACATTAAAGAAATTTTAGAAACCGGAATAAGACCTGTTACTTTTGCAACCGAGTTATTGAAACCCGGCGGGTATTTTCGTCTTTCACAAATTGCTGAAACAATCGAAAAGAATTCATCAAAATTTGATAAAAGTCTTAGAAAAAATACCGCTCGGCTAAAAATTTTAGCGGCAGCTTCTTTATCAGATAAAAATTATTCTAAAGAAAGAAGAGAAATTAATTCCATAAAGATTCCTAAAACTCTTCCGCTTTTTGATTGTTACATAGCCCCTTGCCAGGAAGCTTGTCCAATACACCAAGATGTCGCATCATATATAAAATTAGTTGAACAAAAAAGATATGAAGAAGCATACGAGTTGATCATTTCAAAAAACCCTTTGCCTCATATAACCAGTTACATTTGCGATCATCAATGTATGTATCATTGCACGCGCTGGGATTATGACGATCCGGTGTTGATTCGCGACCTTAAGAAAGAAGCTGTACTTAACGGTTATGATTCATACTTAAAAAAATTTAATGATACTGTCATTGCGGGGAACGAAGAGACAAAGCAATCAAATAAAATAAAAGTTGCTGTTAT
>VEPI01000028.1:0-19113 GCA_012026935.1 Melioribacter sp.
GTGTACCAAATAAAAATTGAAAGTGCCGCAAGAACAACAAGCGGTGCTGCCATTACAAAAGGTGATTCATGTGCATGGTCAAACTTATGATGGTCTCTCGGCTCACCATGGAATGTTAAGATTACCAGACGGAACATGTAGAATGCAGTTAATCCCGCAACTGTGAATCCGATGATTGGAATTAACCAATGTCCCGTGAGTTTACCAAAAGCTAAAGTTCCTGCAAGTATTCCATCTTTACTTAAAAATCCTGAGAAGAGCGGTACTCCGGAAATTGCCAGAGTAGAAATTAAAAACGTGTAATAGGTAATCGGCATTTTCTTTTTCAAGCCACCCATGTTGCGTATATCTTGTTCGTGATGCATTGAGTGAATAACAGAACCTGATCCTAAGAACAAACATGCTTTGAAGAATGCATGAGTAATTAGATGAAAGAAAGCGAATGCGTAAGCACCAACTCCAAGTGACATAACCATGTAACCCAACTGCGAAACAGTTGAGTATGCTAAAACTTTTTTAATATCGTTTTGTGTTAGTGCGATTGTTGCAGCAACGAGTGATGTGAATGCACCGACTACTGCAATTACTAACATTGCATCAGCAGTGAGCATAACAAAAATTCTAACAACAAGATAAACACCTGCGGCCACCATTGTAGCGGCATGTATTAATGCGCTAACCGGAGTCGGGCCTTCCATAGCATCGGGCAGCCAAACATGAAGAGGAAACTGAGCTGATTTGCCTACGGCACCCATAAAAATTAAAATACCGGCCGCGGTTAACCACGCATTACTTCCGAAAGGAATATTGCCTGCTGCAATCTGTTGATATATAACATCAAACGTAAAAGTTTTGTATTGAGTGAAAAGAATAAGTATACCGGCAAACATTCCTATATCGCCGATACGGTTTACAATAAATGCTTTCTTGGCTGCATCGGAAGCGGATTTTTTTTCGTACCAAAAACCAATTAACAAATAAGATGAAAGACCAACTAATTCCCAAAAGATGTACATCATTAATAAATTGTGAGTAAGAACTATTCCAAGCATCGAGAATGTAAAAATTCCTAGATAAGCAAAGTAACGGGTGTATAATTTATCGCCGCGCATATACTCGATTGAGAAAACATGAACAAGAAAGCTGATGAGATTTACTACGAACAACATGAGAACAGTAATGTTGTCTATTTTGAAACCGAGATCTATGCTAATTGCACCGGGTGACGGAGCGTTGCCCATTGTTATCCAGGTAAATGCCGCAACGATATCTTTTGTGTTGTACATAGAAAGTTTTGCATAAGCAACAATTATTGAAAGAAGTAATGCTATACCAAGAATTGCAACTTCTAACAGATATAATTTTGGAATTCTCTTACCTAATAAAACAACAGTGGTAAATCCAACTAAAGGGAGGAAAAGAATAACAACACAAATATTAATCAGTAAACTTTCGCTCATAACCTATTCTTTTAAGTGATCTATTTCGTCAACGTTAACGTTTGAAAATGTTTTATATATGTTTAATACAATTGCAAGAGCAATTGCAGCTTCTGCTGCTGCAAGAATAATTACGAACAGGGCAATTACTTGTCCACTTAAACCGAAATTACCATACTTTGAAAAAGCTATAAAATTGATATTGGCTGAATTAAGTACAAGCTCTATTCCCATTAAAACCATTACTGCATTTTTTCTTGTAACAATACCGTAAATACCTAATGAGAATAGTATTGCGCTTACAATTAGAAAATGTGTTAAACCAACTTGTAACAACTTATTTACTCCTTCAAAAAATTCTAAAAGCTAAATGCTTAGATTTTTTATTCTTTATCTCTTCTTGCAATAGATGCTGCACCAATCAAAGCGACAAGTAATAGGATTCCTAACAATTCAAAAATCAAAACATAATCAGTTAATAATAGATGACCGATATTCGTAGTCGTGGTTAATGGTGTTGCTGACGGTTCGGATTTCCATTCAGTCCAAACCATAACAACAACAACAGCGCCCATAAAAATTCCGGTTGCAATTGCTGCAGGCAACATATGAACTGTTCCTGTGCGAATCTCAACATTTGTAATTTTATTAGTAAGCATTACACCGAACAATAACAAAATTAAAATACCGCCGACGTAAATCAGTATTTGTGAGATTGCAATAAAATCTGCACCAAGTAAGACATAAATTCCAGCAACTCCAAAGAATGTAAACAATAAATAAAAAGCAGAGTGTACAATATTTCTTGTTGTAACTACAAATAATGCAGATAACAAAGTAATGGCTGCGAATATGTAAAAGATGATGTCGTAAAAATTCATTGAATCAATTCTCTAAAAATATTTACTCGGGTTTATTTTCAGTTTGTGCCGGTGTCTCCGGTTTTGGCTTTGCAGCTGCAGCAGCTTTCTCAGCCTGTAGC
Source organism: Melioribacter sp. (assembly GCA_012026935.1). Lineage (GTDB taxonomy): Bacteria > Bacteroidota > Ignavibacteria > Ignavibacteriales > Melioribacteraceae > Fen-1258. Next base: position 2,422 of record VEPI01000028.1, read on the forward strand.
TTTTCATAATTTATTTTTTTCTGAACAGCTTCTTCATCTGTTAATGTTGCAAACTTGTAAAGGAAATTACTTCTTTCATATTCAGCAAATTCATATACGTCAGTCATGTAAATGCATTCAGTGGGACATGGGAAGACACATAATTGGCAATAGCAACATTTTGCTATATCAATATTAAATTTTGTTACCCACAAAGCTTTCTTCTTTCCGTTGGAAGTAATACCTAAATCTTCACCCGGAATGCTTTTCACAGTTTCAATTTCGATACAACTTACAGGGCAGGCTCTTGAACATTGATCGCATCCGATACAATCATCCATATTAACATATAATCTATTCCGAACGCGTTCAGGTAATTTAACTTTTACATCGGGATACTGAATAGTAACAGCCGGTGTAAATAAATGTTTGAAAGTAACTTTCATTCCTACCAGAACAGTAAAGATGCCATCGAATGTATTTTTGAGATATTGTTTCATGAATTTATATTAAAGAAATAATTCCAATAATGATTAAATTTATAAAAGCGAAAGGAATTAAATATTTCCAGCAAACAGTCATAAGTTGATCAACACGTAAACGGGGAAGAGTCCAACGCAACCACATCTGAACAAAAACTAAAGCCAATCCTTTTGCAATAAACCAAAATCCTTGTTCAAATGGAACAAGCCACTGAGTTCCAATAGAATTACCAAGGTAGCCTATTGGTGATTGATAACCTCCTAAGAAAAGGATTGAAATAATTGCAGAGACTGCAAACATATTTCCGTATTCAGCAAGCATGAACATTCCCCATTTCATGCCGCAGTATTCTGTAAAATATCCGGCAACCAATTCTGATTCAGCTTCTGGAATGTCGAATGGAACTCGATTAACTTCCGCTAGTGTGCTAGTAAAGATTATCAATGCACCTACAATCATGAAAGGTATCAATAAAAATTTTGATAAACCGAAGATTGCACCACCGAAAATATTCCAATTCCAAAAAGAAGAAGTTTGCATCTGGCTTATTTTATCTAAGCTTAATGTTCCTGTAAACATAACCATTGAAAGAACTATCAAAGCTGTAGGAATTTCATAACTGATAATTTGGGCAGCGGCACGCATAGCACCAAGTAGAGAATATTTATTATTTGCTGACCAGCCGGCCATCAATATCCCGGCAACAACTAAACTGGAAATGGCAATTACATAAAATAATCCTATCTCAACTTCACTACCAAGTAATTTACTTGAGAAGGGAATAACGGCATATGCTGCAAAACTGCCAGTAAAAACAAGAACTGGAGCGATATTATAGAGAGTCTTGTCAGCATCAGTTGCAATAATATCTTCTTTCTGCAGCATCTTCATTAAATCAGCTACGGTTTGAAGCCAGCCATGCCAACCGGTTCTCATAGGACCTAATCTATCTTGCATGTGTGCCGAGACTTTTCTTTCCAACCAAATACCAAAGAGTGCAAAGACAAGAATTATGGTTAACGGAACTACTGCAACAAGTAATCCTGCTAAAATTTCATTACCAATTAAGTCGTAAAGGAATTGATACATTATCTATCTATTTCTCCCAGTACAATATCTAAACTACCGAGAATTGCGATAACATCGGCAACCAAATGACCTTTACACAATTCTCCCATTAGTTCAAGATTTACAAATGATGGTGCTCGAACCTTAACTCTGAATGGATTCAAGTTGCCGTCACTTATTATAAAATATCCCAGCTCACCACGAGGATTTTCAACGCGTGAATAAACTGTTCCCTTAGGTGGTTTAATTCTTTTAGGAATTGCTGAATGAACGTCTCCATCAGGAATTTTATCAATAGCTTGTTCGATAATTCGTAAACTTTGTTCCATTTCAAGAACTCGAACATAATAGCGATCCCAGCAATCGCCTACAGTTCCAACGAGACCTTTACCGGTTGGGATCTCAAAATCGAATCTATTATAAATTGAATAAGGATCTTCTTTGCGAACATCGAATTGTAATCCGCTTCCACGCAGGACCGGCCCACTTGCACCAAAATTAATTGCTGTATCTACAGGAAGGACACCAATATTTGCAGTTCTTTCGATAAAAATTTTATTGAAAGTGAGGAGATTATTCAACTCAACAATTGTCGGACGAAAATGAATAATGAATTCTTTAGTTTTTCTTACAAAGTCAGGATGTATATCATGTGATACTCCTCCAATCCACATATAATTATAAAGCATTCTTGCACCACATGTCATCTCAAAAAGGCTTAAAATATATTCACGATCACGAAAGAGGTAAAGGAAGGGTGTTAAAGCGCCGATGTCAGCACCGTTTGTTGCAATTGCAACCAGATGAGATGCAATCCTTTGTAGCTCTGCCATTATTATTCTAATATACTCAACACGTTCAGGTATTTGGATTCCGAGTAATTTTTCAACAGCAACAACATAGCCAAAATTATTTCCCATAGCAGCTAGATAATCTAATCTATCAGTGTATGGAATTACTTGGGGATAAGTCATTGCTTCGGCATGTTTTTCGAAACACCTATGTAGATAACCGATATGAGGTTTTACACTTAATATTAGTTCCCCTTCTATCTCAAGTTCAAGTCTCAAAACACCATGTGTAGAAGGATGTTGTGGACCCATATTAAGAACCATTGTTTCAGTCTTCAAAGCCATATCAATAAGGAACCTTCATACCTTTATAAAATTCCGGGTTTTTATAATCTTTTCTTAACGGATAACCTGCTTCCCAGTCGTAAGGCATTAATATTCTTCTTAAGTCTGGATGATTCACAAAGATGATCCCGAACATATCGTAGGCTTCACGTTCATGCCAATCGGAAGTTCTCCAAATATTGTAAACAGACTCAACTTGTGGATTTTCTCTCGGTGTAGAAGTTTTTAAAGTAATTTTATGTTTTAAATTTGTCGAATGTAAATGATAGTAAACACTTAATGTACCACCACTTATCATTTCTGCCCCATCATCATCTTTAACTTTGGTTCCATTTGCGTCATCTACTCCGGAAAGAACCATTAGACTATCAAATTTGAGTATATCATTATCACGTAAAAATAATCCGACTTTATTAATTTGCATGGGGTCAATGGCAACAATAGGTTCTGTAGGAGTTTCTTTCTCTAACCCTAAGATTATATCTTTAAACTCATTCTTTAGTAATTCAAAAATTTCTTCAGGATTCTTCATGAAATTTTCTTTCTCAAGGATTCATTACGAATTTTTTCTTGTAATTTGAGCAAACCTTCAAGTAACGCTTCAGGTCTTGGCGGGCATCCTGGTACATAAACATCAACCGGGATCACGCGATCAATTCCTTTTAATACGTGATAACCGTGTTCCCAATAAGGTCCACCACAATTAGCACAACTTCCCATGGAGATAATATATTTTGGGTCAGGCATTTGTTCGTACAATCTTTTAATTCTGGTAGCCATTTTTAATGTAACTGTACCAGAAATTATTATTGCATCAGCTTGTCGTGGAGTGTTTCTAGGGATGACACCGAAGCGATCAAAATCGTAGTGTGAAGCGGATGTAGCCATCATTTCAATTGCACAACATGCAAGACCAAAACCGAGTTGCCATATTGATGAAAGTCTTGCCCAGTTCATCAAATCATCAACTCTTGCAATTACAATATTACCGTCAGCAAACTCTTTATCAAGTAAACCCATTAATATTCTCTTTTCAAAATTAAGACTTCGGTTTAAGTATTTCGTCTAACTGTGGAGGTTTGGGATATGGGCGAGCCCATTCCAAATCGCCTTTTCGCCATTCATAAGCCATGCCTAAACCCAATACCAATAGAAATATTATTCCTACTAGAAAACCATAAACACCATATTCTTTATATGTAAGTGCCCAAGGGAAAAGTAGAACGACTTCTACATCAAAAATGAGGAAAATTAGTGCAACAACATAAAATCGGATATTAAATTTTACCCAGGGTGAACCTTGAGGATTTTCACCGCATTCATAAGTCAGATATTTTTCGCGTGTGGGTCTATTAGGGCTTAAAAGTTTTGAAATAATGAAGACTGCAACCACAAAAATGATTGCGAGCATAATAAAAATCAGAATTTTTCCGAATTCAGTAAGCATCAAGTTTCAAAAAATGTTGCGTGCAAAATAGCACATCCAAGTATTTTTGTCAAGAAACAGTAAAAGATTTCATTCGGATGATAAAAATTTTTATGAATTTTTTTTTAATTAAATTAGTATTAGTTACAAAAAAGAAATACTAAAATGAAAAAACTAATCTTATTTATTGTTTCAATTGTTTTATGTGGGATAAAACTTTTTGCACAGGCACCCGGGCAAAAATGGGAAAGTGTATATGATTCCAAAGAACAAGTCGTCTACATTGATACATCAAGCATTAAACAATTTGAGAATCAGATTTCAGTGTTAAGTATTACTTCATATAAGCAGCCTCAATTAATAGCTTCATTAAATAAGGAAGCTGCAAGCGTAAAATCACAAATATTATTTAATGCCGCATCCAAGAAGTATTCTGTTATTGGCACTCTTTATTATGACAAAGATCTAAAAATACTTGGTGAGACATCATTACCCGGGTTTACTTCCGGAAGCGAAAATTTCTCTATTCCATTAGAAGGCAACGATGTTATGACTGCCGTTTTTAATAGATCAGTTGAATACTTAAAAAGTGGTGTTGCCGTAATTGAACAGAAAGATTTTTCAAAAAGCAGCGATAAAAATAAAGAGCTGCTAAACTCTGAATCACAAAAAAGTAAATTGCCAGAAAATCAGTTAAATAAATCAACGAAAGATTCTATCAATTCAAAAGATAGAATCGCACTTTTTCTTAGTAAAAAAGATTCTGTGCAGAGATTAGAACAAGCAAAAATTAATATTCCTCCCACCAATGAAAAAACAAAACCAAGCACTAACTTGAACACCCCGGTTTTATCTAAGAAAAGTGAAACAGTCTCTAAACAGGAATCTGAAGGAGAAAGTGAAACTAATCCTAAGAGCACAATCTTTAAAGATGGAACAAAATATTCCTTCCAAATTTCATCATGGAAAAATAAATCAAAAGCAGAAAGTGAAGTTGCTAGATTAAAATCCGAAGGACACAATGCTTTTATTGCTGAAGGCTATGTTAAAGGTGTAACGCGGTACCGAGTTCGTATCGGATATTTTAATTCCCTCGAAGAAACCGAAGAGTATATGAAAAAGGTAAAATAATTTTTGTAAGGAATTACTCTTCTTTTCGTCTACACAATTGATCCAAATAGAAAGAAAGGTTTGCTATGAAAAAGAATATAATTCTCTTCATGTTGTTGTTACTTACAACAAGCATTATTAGTTGTGCTCAGCAAAATATAAAACCCAATAATTCGAAAGGGAAAGAAATGAGCGTTAAGGTTCAAAAGACAGATAAAGAATGGAAAGAATCGTTAAGCCCGGAACAATATCAAATATTGAGAGAGAAGGGAACTGAAAGACCTTTTACCGGAAAATACTGGAACTTTGATGAGAAAGGTATTTACAGTTGTGCAGCTTGCGGCCAAGTTCTATTTGATTCCGACACGAAATTTGATGCCGGTTGCGGATGGCCAAGTTTTTCCGATGTCGTAAATAATAAAAATGTGATTTTAAAAGATGATTATAGTTTTGGAATGCACAGAATTGAAGTTATATGCAGCAATTGCGGCGGACACTTGGGACACGTTTTTGATGACGGGCCAAAACCGACGGGACAACGTTATTGCATCAATTCTGCTTCGATTGAGTTTGAGAAAAAGAAAGATGATGTGCACAAATAAATGTATCGTTGGGAAAAATATTTTCCATTATGTTGAATCAGAAAAAATGAGGAAGTATGAAAAAGATCTTATTTACTCTAATTAGTTTAATGTTTGTCCACACAAGTAATGCTCAAATGAAGAACTATAATCTCAATGCGCTGATTGCAACAGAATATTCATTTGTATCAGCAGCTGCTGAAATTGGAACAAGAGATGCATTTTTAAAATTTGTTGCAGACGATGGAATTATTTTTAGACCCAATGCGGTTAACGGAAAAACATTTCTAAGTAATGCACCCAAAAGACCCGGCCTACTAAGCTGGTATCCGACTTATGCCGGTATCTCGCGTGATGGAGATTTGGGTTTCACAACCGGTCCGGCTGATTTTAAAAAAGATAAAGATAGCTCCTCAATTTGGTTCGGAAATTTTTCTACTGTTTGGCAGCGGCAAGCAAATGGTGAATTCAAATTTGTTATTGATATGGGAAATAGTAATAGTAAACCAACCGAACAGTATGTCCCTCTTAAATTTGAAATGATGGAGTCGAATTCATCATCTCTAAGAAAAGGAGTTAAAAGAATAAAATCTGATGAACTTTCCAACAACGATAAAGCATTAACAATGATAATTCCAAAAATGGGGGTTGCATCAACATATAAAAAATTTATTAGCGAAGAATCGCGATTACTTCGGGATGAATTTTATCCGTTAGTTGGTACATCTGCGATCGCAGATTACCTCTCGAAAAAAAACGGAACTTACGTGTTTAATCCTATCGGCGGAAAAATATCTTCGTCTAAAGATCTTGGTTTTACTTACGGTGAATTAATAATTTCAGATGCAGAAAGTGATAATGGCAAATACAATTATATGCATATCTGGAAGAAAGAAGGAAAGCGTTGGATAATCATCATTGATGTTGCGAACAAACTTGAAACTAAATAACAATTAAATTTTCACATTGTTAAGCTTAATTCGCGAAACCTTTAATATACTGAAGATCAACAGTGCAACACCGCACCACTGAACTAAATCTAAAATATTACGATGAATAAAATATTCAAGTATGACTGCGGTGAGAGGGAATGCCAATTCGCAAATTGTTGCAACTGAAGCAGTAATTTTCTTTAGTCCGTAATAATATAAGAATATTGCTGCCCCGCCGGTTGTGAATGCAATTATTAGGAATATCATCCATTGATAAGAAGAAACGCTAACAACTGTTTTTATATCTCCGGTCAAAGATGCAATTACAATCATTATAACAGCTGATAATAAAAATCTTAAATAGGTACCCATTTCAAAACCAACATCTCTTAATGCTCTTTTACTAAGAACTGTTGATGAGCTAAAACTTACAGCTGCTATCAATGAAAAACCCGCTGCTACTAAAGTTTTATCACCGGTGAGAAAATTTGGTAGTGTAAACCCGAATGTCATCAAATATGCACCGGTAACAGCAAGAAATGCCCAGAGAAAAAATATTTTCGGAAGTTTTTCTTTCAATAAAATTCCGGCAAGTGATAACGCAAATACCGGCTGAAGTTTTTGTATAAGTATTACAATTGAAAGATTTACAAAATTGACATAGAAGAGAGCTTTTGTAATTGCCATTGTTCCTATTGCCCCACCTAAAAGTGCAACTCCGAAGAAAGCAAACCAATCTTGTCTAGTGAGGACTTTTATTTTGGAATATTGTCTTATAAATATTGGCGATAAAAATAGTGCTACAATTGTGCTTTCGATAAATACAACTAGTGATACCGGTAAACCATAAAGTGCAGGACGAAAAACTATTCCATCGAAACCCCAGAGGGCTGCAGCTATTATAACAAATAGAGGAGCTAATCTTCCCATTCATCCTTCTTTCTGTATCTTGGATTATAAAGTGTGGACAAAAATAAATATTATTTAACTATTAAATAGGATTTAGTCGTTCTCTACCGAAAATATTTTTATACTTTTGATATTGAATCTGAAAAGCAATGTAACGCCTAATGAAGCTAATCCTAAAAGTAAACCTATCCAAACTCCCGCAGCGCCAAATTTGAAAACAAAACCAAGTAAATAAGATATGGGTATTGCAACAATCCAATAAGATAATATTGATATTAATAGTGGAATCTTTACATCGGTCAATCCTCTTAGAATTCCTATGCCGGTAGCTTGTAATCCGTCAAAGAGTTGGAAAAACCCTGCAATAATTAAAAGTACACTTGCAATTTCTATAACATCTTGGTTACTGTTATAAAATGTTGGAAGAATATTTCTAAATAGAAAAAAAACAGTAGCAAATGTTAACATTACTGCTGAAGCCAATCCCAATGCACTGAAACCGGCAAGACGGATTTGACCTATACTCTTTTTCCCAACAGCATCTCCAACGCGGATAGTACCTGCTGATGCGATTCCTAAAATAATCATATAAGTAGCAGAGGCTAAACTAATTGCAATCTGATGAGCAGCAAGTTGTTTCGCTCCAATCCACCCGATCATTATAGCACCAAACGAAAAGGCACCAACTTCCAATAAATATTGAAAACCGCTGGGAAGTCCGATACCTATTAGTTTTCGTATTAGATTTTTATCTACCGGTTTAATTTTAAATTTCGGTTCAAAAATTTTTACTCGCATATATTTTAAGGTAAAAATCATAAGCACGGCAGCCATAACCCAACGAGTTGAAGTTGTTGCAATTCCTGCACCGGAAAGACCCATAGCTGCGAAACCGAATTTTCCATAAATAAAAATCCAATTTAGAAATGCATTTAAAAGATTTGCAGCGACCGCAATTATCATTGGCGGATTAGGAATTGACAATCCTTCTAAGAATTGCCTGTAACATTGGAAAACCATAAACGGAATTACGGAAAGAGTCAAAATCTGTAGGTATGGGATCGCCTCCCTCACAACTTCTTTTGGCTGATTTAAATGCGGAATAAGAAATGACAACGAAAAAGTACCCAGCATTAACGCTATAGAAAATATCACGTTAACAATTAATGAATGATTCAAAATCTTTCCGCAATCTTTTTGGTTATTTGAACCTTTAGCAATTGCAATTAATGGAGTGGATGCATACGTCATTCCAATTCCAATAACCAAGACTAGAAAAAATAATCCATTAACAAGTGATGCTGCTGCTAGTGAAGTATAACCGACTTTACCAACCATCAAACTATCAACAACACCCATCATTACATGTCCCAATTGACCTAGAGAAATTGGTATTGCTAGTTTGATAGTCTCTTTTATATGCGTTTTAAAATTCATTTTCATACTTCTGTAAAGTAAATAACTCTAAACGAAAATTAGTAAATTGTATTCACAACTCATTAATATATAAATGAAATCAATACAAATTTTTGTGTACGGACTGCTTGCAATAATTATTGCTCTCTTTATTTCCAATATGCTTGATGCTCGATTTATTCAGGATGATGCTTACACATCATTTCGTTATGTTAAAAATTTTCTGGATGGGAAGGGACTTGTGTTCAATGAAGGAGAACGAGTTGAAGGATACACAAGTTTTTTATGGATAATGATATTAAGTGGGTCAGAATTACTTGATCATAATCTCAATCTTGATCTTGAGAGTGCAGCACAGTTGTTATCAATTATATTCAGTATCACTCTCTTAATCCTAACGTATGCTCTTTCTAAAATGATAAATCGAGAAAGCGAAAATAATTCTTCATTAGGAAGATTTATTCATGAATTTCAAAATCTCTTGCCGGTTTTTCTATTAGCTTTTTCCACTCCACTGGTTTACTGGGGAGTGAGCGCAATGGAAACAACTTTATTTGCTTCTCTCATTTTACTATCTATTATATTCTATCAAAACGGAGATAAAAGCAAACCAAACATTTCTTTTATTATCGTCTCTGTGCTGAATTCGCTTTTACGCCCTGAAGGATTAATATTTTTTACTCTGATTATATCTTATAAAATTTTATATAATTATTTTGATATGAAAAGACAGAAGGGGAATAAGTCCATATCAATAATATTTGATAAGATTACCCGTAAGGAAATTTTATTTTATCTTATTCCATTAATTGTTTACGTTATTTTCCGATTGTTTTATTATGGCTATCCTTTGCCGAATACATTTTATGCGAAAACAGAATTTACATTTCAGTTCTTACAACGCGGAATAAATTATTTTTTTGATTTTGCAAGTTCATATTTGTTATACGGTTTTGTTCTAATTCTGCCGTTAGTTCTATTCAAAAATAGAGACCGTTTGGGAAAGTTCTCTCTACTGTTTGGGATTGCAATATTATGGATGGCAATTGTAATTTTAATCGGCGGAGATGTTCTTCCAATACATCGTTTCTACCTTCCTATCATGCCGTTAATTATGATTCTGTTTGTTAAAGCTATAGTTGAAATAACCGGGCAAATTTTTTCAAGACAAAAAGTTATTCTTCCATTCGCTCTCATATGTGTATTTATACTTTTGTCACTGCTTGGTTATCAGAATTATGGTAAGCAAAAAAACGAGATGATGAATAAAAGATCTTATGAGGCCGGGTTAGTTAAGAAAATGAAAATCTACGCAGAATGGGTAAAAGAGAGAAGCAAACATAAAGGGAGAAAAGTTTCTGTTGCATTATCAACCATTGGCTCATTTTCATATTTCTCCGATGCAAAAGTAATTGATCTTGTAGGGCTTACAGACGAATACACGGCACATAATCCGAAAGAAGTTGCTGGAATTAATGATGAACTTCCTGTTTTGTGGAAAGAAAGACATTATAATTCCGATTATGTCCTTTCACAAAAACCGGATTATATTATTTTTCCGGCAGGAGCTAAACCAAGCGCATTTGCCGAATGTGGCGTTTTTGTTCAGAATGAATTTCAAAGAAATTATTATATACAATTATTTTATTCCGATGAACTGCATCAACTCCTGCCAATTTTTACACGTAGAGAAGTTCCGGCTCAAACTGAATCATGTGATGTTAGATTTATTAAATATTATATAAACGCCAATAATGATTTATTGAACATGATCTCGAGCGGAAATAAAAATAATTTACAAATGATATTACAAGATTGTGATTCTGTTATACAATTTTGTCCATCAAGAAATGCAGATGCACTAACATTAAAAGGATTGGCATTCTATCATGCAGGGCAAATACCTGAAGCAGAACAATATCTTAAAAAAGCAGTTGAACTTGATAGCGCAAATTCAATTGCCCGTATTTACTTAAAAAATATTTATGTCAAGTCCGGCAAGATAAAAGAAGCAGTAAATATGATGACACAAATCAAAAGGTACTCTCCTGATGCCTTACCTAATTTGAATTAATTAAAAACTTTTGGAAAAACAATTTTGTAAACAATGTAATTGTGTATATTTTCTTATCATATAAAATGTAAAAGGTTGCATTATGGAAAATTTCGGCTTTTGGGAAATATTAATTATAGTTCTAATTCTTATCCTTTTGTTCGGAGGCAAGAAGATTCCTGAATTAGCCAAAGGAATAGGACAAGGCATTAGATCATTCAAAAAAGCATTAAAAGGGGAAGACGAAGAGAAATCTGATAAAGAATAATTAATTGCACATTAATTATACAAGTTGATGGAAATTTCTTCTCTTCTTATTTTTGCATCAAAATAAATGAGGCACTCAGAAATAATTCTCCGCAGCCTCATCATTTCTTAGTAATATCATTTAGTGTCATGGAGAAAAGAATGAGCGGAAGTCAAACTGTAAAAAAATATGAATTCAAAGCGGAAGTAAAAAAACTTCTTGATATCCTTGTTCACTCGCTTTATACAAGCAGAGAAATATTTCTTAGAGAATTAATTTCAAATGCTTCAGATGCATTAGATAAATTCCGTTTCGAATCTAACCGCGGAACTGAAATTGCAGATAAGGATTTACCTTTAGAAATTAATATTGAATTTGACGAGAAGAATAAAATTCTCAAGGTTGTTGATACCGGAATCGGGATGACACGTGATGAAGTGGTGGCTAATATCGGAACGATAGCAAAATCCGGGACTGAAGAATTTGTAAAAATGATTGCTGAGACTAAAACCGATGCGGGTAATATAATCGGGAAATTCGGTGTTGGTTTCTATTCGGTTTTTATGGTTGCAAAAGAAGTTGAAATTAAAACAAAATCTTTCCGAATTGATGAACCTGCTATTAAATGGAAGTCAGATGGACTAGGTGATTATGAAATTGAAGAACTCGAGGGGAAACATTCGCGCGGGACAGAAATTGTCATTCATCTAAAAGATGAGTCAACCGAGTATGCACAAAAATGGCAGCTTGAAAATATTATTAGGAAACATTCCAATTTTATTTCTTATCCGATTTTACTTGGCAAAGAAAAGATAAATACTGTAACTGCGCTTTGGCGGGAGCCGAAAAGCTCGATCAAGCAAGAACAATATAATGAGTTCTATAAATTCCTTTCTTATGACAATGATACTCCAATGGATATTATCCATAAATCTGTTGATGCACCAATCCAATTCAACGCACTTCTTTTTGTTCCTAAGAAAAGTAATGAGTTCTTCTGGTACGACCGCGAGAATTACGGATTAGATTTATATGTAAGAAGAGTCCTGATCCAGCATAAAAATAAAGATCTCTTGCCGGAGTATATGAGTTTTGTTAAGGGTGTTGTGGATTCGGAAGATCTACCGCTTAATATTTCCCGTGAGACTTTACAAGAAAATATTGTCTTTTCAAAAATTGCATCGAGTGTGACTGCTGCGGTTTTGAGTTATCTCTCAGATAAAACAAAAAATGATTCAGCCGGTTATATAGAGTTTTGGAAAGAACATGGAAAAATATTCAAACTTGGTTATCAGGATTTTGCCAATCATGATAAATATGTTGAACTGCTGAGATTTAATTCTTCCATATGTAAAGATAAGGACGAACTTATTTCTCTTGCTGATTATTCTTCACGCATGAAGGAAGGACAGAAGGAAATATATTACATAACCGGAGTTAATAGGGAAGCAATTGTTCTTGATCCTCACATGGAAATATTTAAGAGTAAAGGTTTGGAAGTTTTATTCTTGATTGATCCAGTAGACGAGTTTGTTATTCAGGCAATCCGCAAATACAAAGAATTTGATTTCAAATCTGCCGATCAAGTTGATTGGAAAAAATTAAGCGACATAACAAATGTTGAAGAGAAAAAAAGTGAATTAGACGATTTAAATAAAGATGATGAAAAACATTTTTTCAGCCTTCTCTCTAAAATGAAAAGTATTTTATCTGATAGAGTGGAAGATGTAATAAAATCCAACCGGCTGGTTGACAGCGCATCTTGTATTGTATCAAAGGATGAAGGATTATCCGCTTCGATGCAGAAAATTTTGAAAATGGCGAACAAGGAAATGGGTGAGCAGAAAATAATATTTGAAGTCAATCCCAATCATAAATTAGTTCGTAATCTTCTAAAGATTTTCAAAGTTGATGCTAACGATGATTTCATTAGAAACGCAACCGAACAGCTTTTTGAATCGGCACTATTGCAAGAGGGAACTCTTGAAGATCCGCACAGACTTGTAAAAAGAATTAATGAATCGTTAGAACAATCAAGTGAATGGTATGTTGAAGTGAAAAAGTTCTAGTGATTTTTTTGTAGCTCATGTGCAAACGAAAAGTTAAATTCAGCTTAAAATTGAAGGTGGATTAATGAGTACTGAAACAACAAGCGGTTTCAAAAGAGAACTAGGTTTATTCGATTCCACAATGATCGTTATCGGTTCGATGATAGGTTCAGGCATTTTTATTGTCAGCGCCGATATCTCAAGAACAGTCGGCTCAAGCGGAATTTTATTATTGGTTTGGCTTATTACCGGAGTTATTACACTTATCGGTGCATTAAGCTACGGAGAACTTGCTGCAATGATGCCCAAAGCCGGCGGTCAATATGTTTATCTCCGCGAAGCTTATAATCCTCTTGTTGGTTTTTTGTACGGTTGGACTTTATTTCTTGTGATTCAAACCGGAACTATTGCTGCTGTTGCTGTAGCATTCTCAAAATTCACCGCAGTAATTATTCCTTCTTTCGGTACAAAAAATATTCTCTTCTCTCCATTTGGATTAAATATCTCAGCAGGGCAAATTTTAGCGATCTGTTCAGTAATGCTTCTTACATATATAAATATCCGCGGACTTCGTGAAGCAAAATTTGTTCAAGATATTTTTACGATTGCTAAAACTCTTGCACTATTTGCATTAATATTACTTGGATTATTTATTGGTTCCAATGCTCAGGCAATCAGTGCAAATTTTTCAAACATTTGGGATGCTAAATGGCTTCATATATCAAACGGAAAAGTTGATTGGGTTGAATCGCTCACAGGGTTTTCTATTGTTGTCGCAATTGCTGTTTCTATGGTTGGTTCCCTCTTCTCCAGTGTAGCTTGGGAGAACATTACATTCACAGCGGGGGAAATAAAAGATCCAAAAAAAAATATTCCGCGAAGTTTGTTCTTAGGAACATTGGTTGTTACGGTTCTCTATGTATTAGCGAACGTTGCGTACTTATGCGTTCTACCTTTAGTAGGAAATATTAATGGTACAGATGTAATGAGTTCAGGTATTCAGTTCGCTGCGGAAGACCGTGTAGGAACTGCGGCGGCAAATTTATTTTTTGGCGAACCTGCCGCAATAATTATGGCGCTCTTAATTATGGTCTCAACATTCGGGTGTAACAACGGTTTGATTCTTGCCGGTGCGAGAGTTTATTACGCAATGGCAAAAGATAATTTGTTTTTTAAAACCACCGGAACATTAAACAAAAATTCTGTACCTGCAAAAGCGTTGATCTTCCAAGGAGTATGGGCAAGTTTACTTTGTCTTTCCGGGACATATTCTCAGCTACTTGATTATGTAGTCTTTGCCGTACTGTTATTTTATATTCTTACGATAATTGGTGTATTTATTTTAAGAAAGAAACAACCGGACGCAGAGAGACCTTATAAAGCTTTCGGTTATCCCGTTCTTCCTATTCTGTATATTATACTTGCTGCAATAATTGCGGGGATTCTTCTTTTAGAAAAACCGGATTACACCTGGCCGGGATTAATTATTGTGTTGCTCGGCATTCCGGTTTATTTCGGATGGAATTATTTCCAGAAGAAAAATATTAATTGAGTTTGAATGGAACCGGGATTTGAATCTGGACTTTTACATAACGCCCTTTATTTTTCCCCGGTTTGAATCTTGAAGCAGAAATAACTCTCAGTGCGGCTTCATCACAACCGCCGCCGATACCTTTTGTAAGAAGAGTCTTTCTTACAGAGCCGTTTTCATCAACAAATGCGAGTACGAATACAGTACCCGAAATACCATTCCTTTTTGCTTCGGTGGGATAAACAACCTGCGAAATAATTTTTTGAATCCCGCCAATTGGTTCGGGCATTTCATCAACAGCAACTAAATAAATTTCTTCTACTTTTGGGTTAGAAAGGGGCGGTAAACCGATTGAAATTCCTGAAGCATTGCCTGTTCCTGTTCCGTCTCCGGTACCGGTACCTTTACCGGTTGTGCTACTTCCTTTAACTGGCGTTGTTAATTTATCTTTAGATAAATTTTTCTTTTCCGTATTAATAAATTCATCTGCTAATTTTTTTGGTAATTCTACATTTTCATGTTGATTTATTGCAGAATTATCTCCGCCGCCCGAACCGGAGTCAAAACTAAATTCAATTAATTGATCTGATTTTTCAAATGAATTAAGAGCAACAAAGTAAAAAAATAGAATTAGCAGAGAATGTATTACAAAAGAGAGTATGGAAGAAAAGTATTTGTATTGAAGTTCATACATAAATCAATTTGTATTATTCATTTTTGTTAAGGAGTTTCTGTCTCAACACGAGTTGTTGATATTAAAAGTTTTACAGCTCCGGCTTTTTTAAGTTCATCAAGCAACTTAACAAATGAACCGTGCCTTACATTTTTATCTGCTTTTATAATAACGTCTTTAGTTCCCTTGCTTTCAAACTCATTCTTCAAGTTCCAAGGAACATCTTGAAATTGAATTGATCTGCCGTCAATCATTACTTCATTGTTTTCCGTTAAATAAACTTCTACACCCCTGCTAACATCCGTTTCAGAATTGGTTGATTGAGGAAGTTTGACTTTATATGAACCCATTATAAGGAACGGACTGGTGATCATAAAAATTATTAGAAGAACTAGAACCACATCGGTAAAGGGTGTTATATTAATTTCTGAAAATTCTTTCTCATCTATTTTATATCGTCTCATCGTTTATCCTTTAGAGCTTTTCAAAGTGCGTATTAGATTTTGAATCGCCTCATCGAATAACGGTAAAGTAAGTTTTATTCTTTTTGTAAAATAATTGTAGAATAATACTGACGGTATTGCAACAAATAAGCCAGCGGCTGTAGCAATCAAAGCTTCGGCAATTCCACTCATAACATGAGCATAATGTGAAGTATCAACTGAAGAAAGCGCTGTGAATGATTTTATAATTCCTACAACCGTCCCGAACAACCCTATAAAAGGAGAAATGGCACCTAATGTTGCAAGTATACCCAGTCCTTTTTCCAGTTTTACAATTTCCTGATCAAGTTTGTTATATGCTGATTCGGTAAGTTCTTCTTTGGTAAGGTGAGTATTGTTAAATATATATTTGAACACGTTAGCCAATGGAATGCTTAACTTAAAGAATAATGAACGAACACTATAAGTCTTGCACATAGTTATTGCCTCGGTTAGGTCCCTCTGTTGTACAAGATTATTAATCGCATCTGTAAAATCGTTTATATATTTCTCTTTGAAACTATGAAACTGGATGAATTTTTCTATAGTAACTTTTATAGATAGTAAAGAAGAGATTAATAATATAAAAATAGTAAAACCACCCTGCATTAATAAACC
>VEPI01000028.1:19634-44627 GCA_012026935.1 Melioribacter sp.
GTTCCGGCAGCAAATAGTAAAGAATCTCCCGGCAGAAAAGGTGTAAAGACAAAACCGGTCTCCGCAAATATTACTAGAAATAAAATAGCATAGGTTAATGTGCCGTATTGGTTGATAATTTCATTTAGATGTTTGTCCAAATGAAGAAAGATGTCGAATAAATTATTTAGTAATTCCATTGTTCAAAAAGTAGTTTAAATAATAATTATAAATATCTTCCAGATAATCCAGGTCTTTTCCGAAAGTTTCATCCAGTTTATAAACAGCAAAGATAACAAAAACTAATATCTACACCCTTAAATATAAAAGTAAATAATAAATAACGGATTCAGAAAAGAAATTAATATAGTCTAGCACATTGTCTTCAGTCACATTGTATGGGTGGGTATTGAGATAAACGTATTAATGTTTGTATATTAATTTGCAATATGAAAGTTAAATGATGAAGGATCTGCTGAAAAATTATCGTAAAAACTTTTTAGGTAAACCGCTTACAACCATATCATTACTTTTTTTCATTATTAGCATTCTGCTGGCTATTGTGGGATTCTCTTATTATGTATACCAGAAAGAGAAAATTATTAATGAACGTTTCGCTTACTTGACATCAATTTCGGATTTTAAAAAATCACAAGTTAGTGAATGGCTTAACGGAAGATATGCTCAATTAGAAATTCTGCGTGTTGATCTACCATTAATAAATAGGCTCGAATCAATTACATCTTCTAATAATAGTTCAAAAGAATTAATCGGATGGTTTAATGCATTAAAAAATTATTATCAATATAATGATATTATCCTTGTTGACGGTTATACAAGAATTATTTTTAGTGTTACTTCAACAGACGCACGATTAAACCATGTTGATTCGTTATTGTGTATGAATTCTGCAACTTCAGATTCAATTATATTTTCTGATTCAGACGAAAAATATGCAACTGAAGGACTTCTCAAATTTTATGTGCCTTTAAGCAATTCATCCAATTTGCCTTTTAAGCTGAAAAACGTTTTGATCCTTACCGCCGATCCAAATAGTATTTTTAATCCTATGTTAAACCGTAATATTGATAAATCACCAACTTTGGAATCATTGCTGGTGAAACCTTATAACGATGGGATTGCCTATTTAAACACTCTAAAGTTTTCGACTGTAGGAGACGATTCAACTAATGATAATAATAGAAAGGCTCTGATCGAAGCAAATACAATAAAATCAAGAAAAGGTTTTATTGATGGAAGAGATTATAAAAATGATGAAGTGATAGCAATAATTCAGAATGTGCCTTTATCAACTTGGTCTTTAATAACAAAAATAAATAAATCGGAATTCTATGCACCTGTAAATGATATTGCCAAGATAGTTTTTCTGGCGTGTGTTTCCGCTGATCTCTTGTTCGCATTTGTTCTCTTTTTCATATGGCGGAAAAGTATTCTTGCTAATTATAAAAAAATGTATGCAGCTGAGGTTGAAAAATCTAAAATAGAAAATCGTTTTGAGTCATTAGTAAACGGCGTAAAAGACATTGCAATTTTCATTTTAGATCATGAAGGAAATATTGTTTCATGGAATGAGGGTGCTGGAATAATAGAGGGATATACTTCTGAAGAAATTATCGGCAGACATTTTTCTATTTTTTATTCTGCTGAGGAGATTAAAAGTAATAAACCAATAAACCATTTAAAATATGCCGTAGAAAAAGGAAGTTATCAGGAAGAAGGATGGAGGATTAAGAAAGACGGTTCAGTTTTTTGGGCCAATGTTTTGCTTACTGCATTACAAGATGAGAATGGGAAAGTTTACGGCTTTTTAAAGGTAACACGGGACCTAACAGAGAAAAGAAAGAGTGAAGAAGAAATTAGAAACTCCCGTGATTTTTATTTGAAATTACTAAACGATTTTCCCACTCCGGTTTGGCGTTCCGGTCTGGATGGAAAGTGTAATTATTTTAATAAAGCATGGCTAAATTATACCGGCAGAACAATTGAGGAAGAACTTGGTGAGGGTTGGACATCAAATCTTCATCATGATGATATAGAAAAATCAGTGAAACTTTATAATGAAGCATTTCGGCAGAAGAAATATTTTACTGTTGAATATAGATTGAAGGATTCACACGGAGAATACAGATGGATGGTAGATTTTGGAATGCCCTATTTCGATATAGAAAATAATTTTGCAGGCTTTATTGGTTCTTGCTATGATATTGATGATAGAAAAAAGTATGAAGAAACTATTAATACATTATTGAGAATCGGTGAAAAACTGTATTCATCTCTGGAAATAAATCAAATTTTGGATTCTCTCGTAATCGAAAGTATCCAACTTGCAAACGCAGAAGGCGGATTTGCTTGTGTAAAAAATGAAAATGAATTTGTTGTCAAAAGATATTATCACAAAGATCATTGGGAATATTTTGAAAAAAACTATCAAATGGATGATGGTATCATTAAGAGATTTGATTTGACAAGAGAAGCAATCTTAATAAATAATGTTGTTAATTATGAAAATATTGAGCAAGAACTTGTCAGTAAATATTCAATAAGACAAATACTTTCCTCTCCATTATTCGGTTCAAACGGAGAACTTATAGGATTTTTTGAAGTACATAACAAAAAAGCAAATAAAGAAATTAATACGGATGATATTTATCTTTTAAATGCAGTTGCAAGGAATGCTTCCATTTCGATTGCGAAGTCTTTGAATTACGAACAGTTGCGAAAGACAGAAATACAGTTACGCAATTCTGAATCCGAATTGAGAAATCTTGCCGCACAAATACAATACGCCCGTGAAGCAGAAAGACAGCGTATAGCAAGAGAAGTCCACGA
Organism: Melioribacter sp.; assembly: GCA_012026935.1. Taxonomy (GTDB): domain Bacteria; phylum Bacteroidota; class Ignavibacteria; order Ignavibacteriales; family Melioribacteraceae; genus Fen-1258. The sequence continues at coordinate 22,464 of VEPI01000028.1, forward strand.
TGAGTTGGGCCAATTATTCACGGGTATCAATTTGAATATTTCACTTCTAACGGAATTAATAGAACAAAATCAAAAACCAACAGCAGATGAAATTATAGATGAACTACATTCAGTTCAGCAATATGTTAAGAAGGGGATTCAAACAGTAAGAGATATTTCAGGAAGTTTACGCTCGTACGTTTTAGATCATTTAGGATTAATACCGGCCGTACAAGAATACTGCCGTGAAATTGAAAGGATGAGTAATGTTAAGTGTAACTTTAAATCGGAAGTAGAGTCATTCAATTTTAACGATGAAAAAAATGTAGCTGTGTTTAGAATTATTCAAGAAGCAATAACAAATGTACTTCGGCATGCCGAGGCTACAATAATTGATGTAACAATCAGCCAATCTAATAGCAATCTTGATATTATAATTCTGGATAATGGTAAAGGTATGGCTGAAGCAAATGAAGTTATAACAAGATCAATGGGAATTCTTGGAATGAAAGAGCGGGCAATATTCCTTGATGGGAAATTAAAAATTGACAGTGTAAAAAGTAAAGGAACCACAATACATCTGTCGGTTCCATTTGAATAAAATTGTAAAGAAGAAAGGTATAAGATGAATATCGTAATAACGGATGATCATGAGATTATTAGAGAGGGATTAAAAAAAATTCTGACGAAACATGATGATCTCAAAGTTGTTGCTGAAGCGTCGAGTATAAAGGAATTAGAAAGTATTCTGGGCGAAATGAAAATTGATTTTATAATGCTGGATATTTCATTGCCGGATAAAAGCGGTTTGGATTTTGTCAAAAATATTAAAGTTCGTTTCCCGGAAGTGAAGGTATTAATGTTCAGTATTTATCCCGAAGAAAAATTTGCGAAGAGAGCAATTAGTTTAGGTGCAGATGGTTACTTGAGCAAAAGCGCAAAGCCTAGTGAAATTATTGAAGCCGTTAGAAAAATTGAAAAAGGGGGAAAGTACTTAAAGACTGAACTTATTGAAGAACTTTTTTTGCGTCAGGATAAACCCGGTGTGATTTCATCTCATGAAACTCTTTCCAACAGAGAATTTGAAGTGCTGAGATTATTAGCCAAAGGGAATAAAATCACAGAAATTGCCGAATCATTGGGCTTAAGCGTTAATACAATTGCATCTTATAAAACTAGGATACAAGATAAACTGAATATAAAATCCACTGCTGAGTTAATACGTTATGCAATAGATAACGACTTAGTTGAGAAATATTAATTAAATTAGTCTCTGCAAACATAAATCATAATAGACATCCCTTATTCATATTTGCCGTAAAACCGACCACATCCTTTTACAAAAAACCACTGCATACAAAACCAATCTCCAATTGTAGATTGACATTGGAATTAGAGATAAAAATAAAAAATTAAATTCAGCAGAGCGGACGTATTATGAACAGAACTTGGTTGTAAACTAATCTAAAACTTTGCTGCATTTTAAAAATATTTTACCAACAATTGATGAGGAGCGTTATGAAATTCATCATTTTTATATCAACATTATTTATAGTCGCCGGCTGCACGACAATGTTGTTACAGCCTGCAGACTTTTCCTGGCCTGTAGAATCTGTGTTAAAAGTAGACGATAAAGGATTTGTATCAGAAGAGAGGTATACTTTTGATATAAACGTCAAACCAATTTTCTACGAGGAATTCAAAGACTCAAATTCTGTCTCCGGAAAAGAGATCAGAGTTATACGAGACAAAGTCGGTCATTACTATTTCACGGGTGCAGGTTTTAAGAACATTTACATGTTCAAGTCCGTAGAAGGCGGAATGAAATTGGAAGATAAAATAAGCATTTCAGATTCACTTGCGTTGCAAAAGCCTGCGTTCAATCAGAAACCGGCATATGTTGAATTGATTGACGGACCAAATAAATATTTGGTTACAGGTGCCGAAATAGTGAGGTCAAAATGAAAACGAAAATATTCTTAAGTGTTCTTCTCTTTCTTATAATAAATATTCTATTGTTAGCACAATCGGATTATGAGACTTTACAAAATTTTAAGAGTCAGTATAAACAAATTGAAGAATCAATTAAAAATGTTTCTTCGGTTGATGAGTGCAACGCTATAAGTGAGAAGATAAATAATCTGAGAAATGATTTTACCGGTAATAAAACATTTCTCGATAAAGCACTTTATCCGGATAACTTTGAATCTGCCTTAGTAAAAATTGAAAAATCTCTAGAGGTCAAAAAAACAGATTTAGCACAAATAAGCACATTAACTACTCAAGTGGGATCGCTTCAAGTTCAAGTCACGGAGTTAAATCAAAAAAATGAGGAGTTGATTAAACAAATAAATGAATTAATGTTAAAGTCGGAAAAAGATCAGGCGACTATTACTGAACTAAAAAGACTTGTTGCACAACTAAGGGGTAATATTAACCAACGGGATTTACTAGTCCGCGATCTTGTTGATAGTCTTCTTGTAGCATTTATAAAATCTCCACAAAATTTAAATCAAAAAGAATCGCAAGCTATAATGTCAAAAGTTAATAAAGCGAATCTGTTCTATAATATTGAACGAACGATAGCAGATAATATACAATTCACAAAAGTTACTCAAATGACAGCTGATGACTTTTCCCAAATGAAAAAACAGTATAGCGATTTTGATAAAGTTTGGAAACAAATTGGACCAAGATTAAGCAATGTCTATCTGAACAAAAAACAAAAGAAATCTGAAATTGCCCAAATAGATTCTTTATTCGTTCAGTGGAACGATCAGATTGATAGTGGAATTTGGAGAAGCGTCAATAATCTGTTCATTGGGAAAAATATTTATCTAGCTCCATTCAACAATGCTGATCTGTTCGTCACTAATGTGAGTGCATTTATTGATGAAGAGATAAAAAACATTGGAGCTAAAAGTAAAAATGAGTCCGAGGATATTTACTATACCTTTGCAGACAGTGTTTATTATAAAACATTTGCAAAAAAATGGCTTCCCGTTCTCATTGAAAATAATATGATGACTCAATCACAAAAAGATGTTGTTGAAGCGAAAATTGAATTTTGGAAAAAAGAAGCAGTGTCATCATTTTCATATTGGATATATGTTATAACCATAATCATTATTCTTTTTGTTGTTGTCTATATATTCCAAAGAACAAAAAAGAAATCTATTAAGGTGGAATAAATTTTCTCCTAATTTTCTGAGAACATTTTAACCCCGCTTAAGCGGGGTTTCTTTTGATACTACTTTTTGTAGTGTGTTATCCGTCACTTGAACAGCATAAGTTTACTAAGGGGGTAAATGTTTTTTTTATATGTAAACGAACAAAAAATTGAATGAACAGGTATTAGTGAGGATTTTAGCGCCTAATAAGTACTTTTTCGTCTAACTAAATTTGATTGGATCATAGAAAATGCTGATAGAATTCTGCCGTATTCCTGCGGTAAAACCGACCACATCCTTTTACAAAAAACCACTGCATACAACCTAGTTATACGCGATTAAATTAACACCCAGAATTAAGAAATAACCGAGATGAAAATTTTGATCGTAGAAGGTTCAAAAATTGTTAGAGAAAATCTTATCCGGTACTTGGCATTAGGAAATCTATTTGAAGAGGTATTGGAAGCCGGAACAGTGAAAGAGGCAAAAAAGGTAATGCAAAAAAATACAATTGATGTGATTCTTTTTGATATTCAACTTTCCGATGCATCCGGCTTGGAATTAATGCCGCTCAGCAGAAAAATGCCTCGTAGGCCAATTATGATTCTCTGCTCAAATTACAAACTCCCACAGTATATCAATATTTACGAAAATATGTCGGTCAATTACTTCTTCGATAAGTCTTCAGAATTGGCTGAGTTGAAATCGTTTATGAAGAAACTTGTTATGGATAGAAAAAATCTTACAAATATAAATTCAAAACCAAAAGCCAAATTAAATTAAAGGAGGCAGTATGAAACGCAAGAATGCTTTTTTATCAACACTACTCTTATCAATAACTTTTGTAGCTGTTATAAGCAGTTGTAAAGATCCTCTCAATATTAATGATCCTCAATTTGCAAACAGCAGCGAAACACAAAAATTTCTGAAGATTGCTGAAACAAGTTCTTCAGTCAGTTCATTCACACCTAATTATAATGAAGAACAAGCAATGGCACTTGCAGGAACGATGGGAAAGGATCTTTACCCAATCCGCATAGGTCAAAAAATGAAACTTGTTGATAAAAATTTAACTCTGGTAAAAGATAGTACCACTGCATTAGGAACGTTAGTCCAGACGTTTGAAGGAACGTTGATAATTGAAGGTTCGTTCCAACAACCGACAATTGGAATCCGTTCACATGTTGATACTACCATTCAAAAAAGTTTTTCATCAACTATTACTAGAAAAATCCAATTTAAGAAAGTAGCTAACACAGGAAACGATACACTTGATTGGAAAGTCAATGCGATATCGCTTCCTAATGGTGGAACAACAGGAGACAATATTCAAATAGTAAGAATAATTTTAACTTCACAAGATGGTACTGAAATTGTTGTAGAAGATCCGAATGCGTATTTCTTCAAAGTAGGGAAAGAAAATAGCGGACATGACAATGATATGGAAGATGATGACGACAAGGATAATCATGGTTTAGAAGAAGGATTCGAATTCAAAGAACATGGCTGGGGTAATCTGCTTACATGGTACAAGAAAAATCAGCCTGTAAAACTTACTGTTGAAATCTTAAGCAAATCTTCCGATCCGGATTTCTTAACGGTTACGTACGGCGCAATGATGAATGGCAATACCGGGACGAAAGAAAAATTTGATTTGGTATCAAGTACACAAGTAGGGCTTACTTACAAAAAGGTTTACGAAAGAAAATGGTACACAAATTCGCACGCAACAAGAATGCATGCGGTTATTAATGCTTTGCCCAGATCAGTCGTATATGATACCGAAACAAGTGTGGAAGAAAAAACTTGGGGAATACCATATAGGGTAAAATAATTTTTTGAAATGACTAAAACCAACTTCAAATAAATAAAGGAGGATGTAATCATGTTAAACATAAATAAACGCGGGAACAAATTATTCCTTGCAGTATTAATAACAACTTCACTTTTTCTGGCTTCATGTTCAAAAGATGATAACCCGATGGAATCGGGAGGCGGCACCGCTAAAGTAGCCGGCAGAATATCATCGAGCAGTGGAATGCCTAAATCTTTGAGCAAATCAGGATCTGTTGAAACAACTCAGGCACCGGTACAAGGCGCGGCCGTAGTATTGGCTCAAGTTCAAGCTGATGGTTCATTAAAGACAGTTTCAACTCAAACTGTTCAGACTGACATCGCAGGAAAATTTGTTGTAGAGACAAACCTTAGCGGTACAGCTAATCTTGTTGTAGTTGCAACTCAAGGGGCAGCTGAATGGAGAGCAATTGTTTCTTCCACTGTCCAAAGCGGAAGTACTGTCTATGCCCCGCCTCTGTGTGCAGAATCCACAACAGAAACTAATCTTTATATTAAACTGGTAAGCCAAGGACGCGCAGATAATATTGATGCTGCAGATCTGAAGATTTTACTAAATGCTCAGGCTGCACTTCATATCAGTGGCAATGCGCAAGCAGAAACTGATTTTATAAATGCACTGCAGGCACAGTCTCAAGCTTCTGCACAAGCTGCGGGAAATTCTTACTTCGGATTATCAAGCAGTCAAATTCAAGCTATGATGCATGCAAAAGCAGAAGCAAAAGCCAAGTTAGATGTAGCATTATATAATTCCGGCGATACGGAAGATGAAGCAGAGAATGATATTAACGATTATGAAGAATCAGTTTTCACTAATAGCAATGTAAACGCAAGCGTATATGCTGAACTGATGAGAATAGGTGTCACTACCTTTGTTAATGTTACAACTACAATGAGCGCAAATGGAAGATTAGCAATTGCCAAATGTTTTAGTAAGAGATATGCATTTGTTCTAAACGCCGCAATGAAACAGCAATTCCAAGCAGCCGGTGCAACGGATGCGCAAATCAGTGCTGTAGCTGCTGCCGGCGCAACATTGTATAGTTCAATTTCAGCTTCATCAGACTTGAACTCAATGACTGATGCATTCGTTCAATACCATTCATCTATAAAATCTCAACTAAAAATTACGTTATCTTCTTACGCAAGCACAATTGAAACAGTTGATACAAGTATTAACTCTGCGGCATCAGCCAAATCAATTCTAAACGTTTCGTTGAGCGGAAGCATTTCACTTGACGCAATTATCAATGCTTATGTAACGTTCTTCAATTCTGTTAAATCATCAACTCAAGTTGCTTTGGTCGGTGCATCATCTGCACAAGTAAACGCTGCATCTCAAATTCTAATATTGTCAAATATGAACTAAGTGCTTTGTGATGGGACCGGGAAGCCGGTTCCATCTTTATTGTCTGAAATCTAAAAAACTAAAGGAATAATTTTTTTTAGGAGATTTGTACAATGTTAAAAATATATAATACACTTGGCGGGAAAATCGGAAGTATGATAATTCTTCTGATTGTTTCTTTTCTGTTTTTAGTACCGCAGCAAATTAAAGCTGACGGTAAAGTGGAAGTAACCGGCTCAGTTCAAGTAAAGACAGATTCGAGTATTACGGTTAATAATATGGAATTCCTTGTAACAGCCTCAACACAAATAAGAGGAAGTATGGACAGTACTTTATCGTTTGATAGTCTTAAAGTTGGCAACTTTGTTAGAGTTGAAGGAGAAACCGGGGCAAGCGGAACTTTAGTTGCATCTAAGATTCGTTTAATGACAACAAATATACATCTAGAATTACACGGAAAGATTACTGCGCTTACAACGAATTCATTAACAGTTAACGGGAATGAAGTTTTTGTAGATACCAATACAATTATTTTCACGCAATTCCATGCGGCATTAAGTTTTGCAGACTTAAAAGTTGGAGATAGTGTTTTAGTAAAAGCAGCTCAATCAACCGGAGGACAACTTACTGCTGTAGCAATAATTGTTATGACAGGAAATACCCGTCAAGAAATTGAATTGGAAGGTAAAATACAGGTATTAACAAGTAATTCAATAAAAGTGAATGATGTTGAATTCTTTGTTGATAGTTCAACCATTATTCTTTCACACGATAAAGGCATTCTACTTTTCAGCGATCTAAAAGTAGGCGACGATGTGGAAGTGAGGGGATTCTTGAGACAAGATTCAACTTACTTAGCTTTATATATTCGTGTTGAAAATGAAGAGTTTGAAACAAAGGAACTGGAAGTTGAAGGAACAATTAGTGCAATTGATTCCACTAGTTTAACAGTAAACATGATTGTTTTTAAAGTTGATTCCAGCACTGTAATATATGCCCACGATGGAGCTGTTCTTAGTTTCTCCGAATTGAAAATAGGCGACAGAGTTGAGGTTAAAGCTATTCTGTTGGGCGATTCTACTTATAAAGCAACAAGAATCAAATTAGAAAATGTGGATTCGGAAAATGAACTTGAAGTTGCAGGTCTCATTGATGTTGTAAATTCTGATAACTTTTTGGTTGGCGGTTACCAAATCTTTGTCAACAGTCAAACCAAAATTTACAATCAGTTTAAGCAAAGTATTTCTTTTGCTGATTTGACTGCGGGAACTTTTGTTGTTGTTAAGGCAAGCTTACAAAGCGGTGTCTATTACGCATCATTAATAAAAGTTAGAGCGAATAATAATGCCGACCTAAATGTTACGGGCGCAATCGAAGTGCTTGGTGGAAGTACAATTACTGTTAAAGGTGTCGTTTTTCTTACAGATCAGAACACGGAGTTCGCCGATAATAATAAGAACACAATTACATATATTGATTTGAAAGTCGGACAAATCGTTACCGTTAAAGCTACACTTAACGGAAATCAATATTATGCATTTAGAGTTACTGCTAGAACTTTCTGGCGGCCTACTGTTATTGTAGAAGGAACAATAGAGAATCTAACTTTGAGTTCTATAACAGTTATGGGCAAAACTTTTGCAGTGGATTCATCAACTCTTGTAGTCGGACATGGAACAGGTGTAATAACTTTTGCAAGTCTAACTTTAGGATTACAAGTTGAAGTAAAAGGAGCTTTGAACACAAGCGGCGTGTTAACGGCAAAATTAATTAAGGTTCATCCAGATCATGAATTTGAAGTATTCGGTAAAATTGATTCTCTGAGCGGATCTCAATTCTTTGTTGCAGGATTAACATTCAAGACTGATCTGAATACGGTTTATTATGATGAGTTTGATAATGCTGTTACTTTCGATAGTCTTAAGGTCAATCAGTTTGTTGAAGTTACATATGTAAAAACAGTATTGAACGAAAACCTTGCTGTAAAAGTAGAAATCGAAAATGATCCGCATAGTGTTCAGTTCAATGGAGTGGTTACTGGCGCAAGTTCAAGCAATATCCGACTTTCAATACCATCGTTTTCTATAAACAGTAATACAGTTTTTATTAGCTCGACTTATACTCCGGTTCAATCTACCTCGATTCAGGTTGGCCAAAGTGTAACAGTTTGGGCAGAACAAGATCAAAACGGAAACTTGAAAGCGGTACAAGTACAGCAAATATCTTCTTCTGTAACTGCTGTCAACAATAAAGGCGATCAAAGCGTTCCGGTTGCTTATGAATTGAAACAGAATTATCCTAATCCGTTCAATCCATCTACCGATATTACGTTTACTTTGGAAAAACAGGAAGTAGTGAGCTTAGTGGTTTATAATATCATCGGACAGGAAGTTGCAACACTTGTATCCGGACCGATGAGTGCCGGTTCACATATTGTTAAGTTCAACGCTTCTAAATTAACTTCCGGAGTTTATTTATACAGATTGAAAGCCGGTAATTTTGTTGCAGTGAAGAAAATGCTTCTTCTCAAATAATTTCTTCGAGAAGTAAGTTTTTAGATGAGGATAAGCCGAAATGCTTATCCCCATCTTCTAATAAATATATTTAACAATTATTAATGGTGAGGTAATGAAATATTCAGTTTATGTGTTGTTATTTGTCTTTTTGATATTATCATCTTCTATGACTAAAGCTCAAAGTAGAAAATTTGGTCTTGGGGTAATTGTAGGGGAGCCTACCGGGTTAAGTGCAAAGTTGTGGACGTCTAATAATAATGCATTGGCTTTTGGATTAGGCTGGTCGGTACAAGGATACCGTTTCAACGGTTTCGATCCCGATTATAATAGAGTAACCAGATCACATATTCATGTTGATTATCTCTGGCATTCATTCAACGCAATAAGTTACAGCGGCGAGTTTCCGTTATTTTACGGAATTGGAGGAAGGATTGTTACAGGTCCGGAATACAGCGGAACATTTGGTGTAAGAGGTATTTTAGGAATTGCATGGCTTCCTCGTTCAACCCCGTTGGATATTTTTATTGAAGTTGTGCCGACACTTTTACTTGTGAACTCAACCGGTTTTGGTATTGATGCGGGAATTGGCGCAAGGTTTTACTTCTAAATGTATTAAGGCAGAATCGTTTTGTTACATGTTGATTTGAAAAGTAAAATCAAAATTTTTTTAAAATAAATTTCTAAAATTTCTTAAGCAAAGTTATTCTAAAATAAAACAGCGGAGGATTTATGTTGAAGAAACCAATTAGAACAATAATGGCAATTGTATTTTTAACCTTTGCGGCAGTTACAACAGGGTGCAGTGGTATTTCCGAAGAGCAAGTAGCTGAGTTAGAATCTCTGCGTGCTGAGGTAAAATCATTAGATAATGAAATTGCTACACTTAATAGTCAAAAAGCATCACTCGTAAAAGAGATTGCGGAAAAGAATGCTAAACTGGATGAATGCGCAAAATTAAAAGCTGAGACACAAAAAAACTTAGATAAGATCAATCATTAATAGAAAAATTTAACTACACAAAGGAGAATAAATGAAAGCTTACAAAAATTTATTATCGTTATTCGTCTTTGTATTCTTCTCGGCAAATATATTTGCGCAAAAAACGGAAGATATGACGAAAGATGAGTGGAAAAATGAAATGGAACAATTGACTGTTCAGAAAACTTCTCTTACTAGCACTTTAACAGCGCTAAGAAGTGAAATTGCCAACCTAACAAAGACAAGAAATAGTTTACAAACTTACGAAGATTGCATCAACGGCATTTATACAATGCTTGGCGTAACGAAAAAGGATGTGGATAATTTTAGAAAACAACTCAGCGAACTGAGCGGTAAGATTGACGCTCAACAGGCGCCTAAAGCGGATAGGCAAGCGGAGCTTGATGCTATGAAAAAAAATAAGATCAGCGCACTTCCGGAATTCTTTACTACTGTTCACGATCAATTACAGAGAAAACTTGATGCATGGGAGGAAAAACCAAAAGAGATCAGCTATTTGGTTGTAAGAGGCGATTGCTTATGGAACATAGCAAAGAAAAAAGAACATTATTCTAATCCGTTTGCCTGGCCGGTTATTTATAAAACTAACAGAGATCAGATTAAAAATCCGGATCTGATTTTCCCGAAACAGGTATTTAACATTCCGCAATTATCAGATGATGAAATGACAAAATATGATAAGATCAGAAGAAATTATAAACCGGCTCCACCTGCTCAAGCACAAGCACAGAGTACGCATTAAACCGAATTGTTTTTTGAACTAATTGTAAAATGTAAATGTTTTTGAAGGGTGGTCTGAACGATCGCCCTCGTTTTCCTGTTTGCATCAAGTTATAATTTCTTTTTCTCTCAATTCTCAATACAAGATTTGCCTCACTTCCCAAAAGGAGAAGCACCTGAAAAACTGATACTGTTAAAAAACACACGCCGCTTTCAGCGAAAATCCTAGAAAGGAACATTGATGAAAATAACGTTGAACCTAATAGTTTCGCTCGTACTAGCGACAACAATTGTTGTATCAATTTTTACATTCTATGAAGTACGCCAGGAGAAAGAACGGTTATCCCGTGAGCTAGAAATCCGCGCAGCAATCTTAGCGGAAAGTTTAGAAGGCTCTGCAAATGTTCTGCTGAAAATAGACTCGCCAAGTTTATTCAAAAACCAGATCCAACGTTTTATAAATTACGACAGCTCGCTTGTAGTTGCTTTGTATGACAACAAAGGGAACAGTTTAGTCTCTACAAATTTTAATTTGTCAAACCTTCCTGATTCAGTAACGCATATCCGAGAATCAATAAACTTAAGAAAAAGAATATCCGGGTTAACATCGGCGGAGGGAAAATCAATCCATTTTTTTGTAGCGCCGCTCAACTACCAGAATAAAATATTAGGCGCTGCAATGATTATACATGACGAATCGAATATTAACGCAAGCATAAATAATATCTGGCAAACTAATTTTATTCACTTGCTAACACAAATACTGTTGATAGTTTTTTCTACGATTCTTGTGGTACGCTTAAATATTGTTAAACCGATTACAATTGTGGTGGGCTGGATGAAAAATATGAGAACCGGGAAAGCCGGTCATCAAATAAAAATGCCAAGCATAGATCTATTCAAATCGCTTACCGATGAGGCGGCGCTTATGGCAAATAGTTTAGCTGCTGCGCGTACTAGTGCAGAAGTTGAAGCGCGCTTAAGATTGGAATCTGAATCAATCTGGACAGCTGAAAGATTGAAAGAGTACGTTCGAAAAGAAGTGGGCAGTAAAAACCTAATTGTAGTTTCTAACCGTGAACCGTATATGCATGTTAAGCAGGGCAGCAATATTGAGTGCATAATTCCGCCTGGCGGATTGGTAACAGCAATTGATCCTATTCTTAAAGCTTGTGGAGGAATTTGGATTGCTCACGGAAGCGGCAGTGCAGACGTTGAAACTTCAAATGGTATCGGAAAGATTTCCGTTCCGCCGGAAGAACCTTCTTATGTGTTACGAAGAATATTTTTATCGAAGGAAGAGGAAGAAGGATATTACTATGGATTTTCGAATGAAGGAATTTGGCCGCTTTGTCATATAACTCACACTCGTCCGACTTTTCGTTTGGAAGATTGGGCTCAATATCAAACAGTTAATCAAAAATTTGCAGAAGCTGTTTTAGATGAAATTAAAAATGAAACCAAACCGCTTGTATTAATCCAGGATTATCACTTTGCACTTTTGCCTGCACTGATTAAATCAAAGAGACCGGATGCGCACGTTGCGCTTTTCTGGCATATTCCGTGGCCTAACCCCGAAGTGTTTGGAATTTGTCCTTGGCAAAAAGAAATTCTTCTCGGGCTTTTGGGTGCCGACCTTATTGGTTTTCATATTCAATTTCATTGCAATAATTTTTTAGAATCTGTTGACCGCTTTTTAGAATCCAAAATAAATTGGGATCAATTTCAAGTGGAAAAAGGCGGCGGAATTACCTCAGTAAAACCTTTCCCGATTAGTATTGATCATGGTGAATCTAAACTGCACGAAAAGAAATTAAACCGTTCGAAAAATGAATTGAAGGAAATGGTTTATAAACATACAGGTTGTTCTTCCAGATTTATTGGTGTAGGTGTTGATAGAATAGATTACACAAAAGGTATTGTCGAGCGGTTTAATGCGGTTGAAAGATTCTTTGAAAAATATCCGGAGTTTGTAGGACAATTTACTTTTGTCGAGCTTGGCGCACCCAGTAGAACTCATATCAAGCGGTATAACGAATTGTTAAATGAATTGGACGATACGGTTGAAAAAATAAATATCCGGTATCAAAATAAAAATTGGAAGCCAATCATTTTTCTAAAAGCACAACATAACCACAGCATGATAAATCTTTTTTACAAAGCTTCAGATTTGTGCATGGTTACCTCATTGCATGATGGGATGAATTTGGTCGCGAAAGAATTTATTTCTTCGCGAGATGACGAGGATGGCGTTTTGATATTAAGCCAATTTACAGGTGCTGCAAGAGAATTAATTGACGCATTGATAATTAATCCATACAGCATTGAAGAAGTTGCCGATGCTCTGTTTACTGCTTTGAATATGAAACAAAAGGAAAGAACCGAAAGGATTAGAAGAATGCGCAGCTTACTCCGAGAAAAAAATGTTTACAGATGGGCTGCAAACATTATTGCCGATTTAGCGCATCTTCAAGTTTCAGCCGTTGCGGTAGAAACGGGACTGTGAAAAATATGGCACCTAAATATTTTTTTGAAATAAAAGGCGGAATTCCTGCAGAGGTAAAAGCAAAGATTTTTACCAAAACAAAATTAGTCTTGCTTAGCGATTATGACGGAACATTAACGCCAATAAGAAAAAATCCTTCCATGGCAATTCTTTCAAGTGAGGTGAAGCCTGATATTAATTGGGATAAAGGGAAGGCAGTTCTAAAAATATTGAAAAAGATAAATGCACGGGCAACAAAAAAAGCGTAATATACATAGGTGATGATAATACTGATGAAGATGTATTCAAAGCCCTAGAAAAAAAAGCAATAACTATTCATGTTGGGAAGAAAAGAAAATCATTCGCGCAATATTATGTTAAAAACGTGCTGGGGGTACAAAAATTTTTAGAATGGATTGATTCCGTAAATAATTGAAAGGTATTTCCATGAATAATAAATCGGAAGCAATGTTTCAATTCTATTCAAGCCAGAATCTGATTTTTCTAACCGGAAGAAAGGCCAAAAATCTCGATGAACTTCTCACAGGCATCAAGGAGGTTGAAGAGATGTCCATCTATTATCATTCTCATCATTATCTGGAACAGCGAGAATTTTTATCTCCCGAACCTCCGAACGATTTTTTTTATTGGATAACTAACGATCTTCAAAATAAAATGCTTGGCGAGATGGTTGCAAGCATAGATCTCAGGCAAATGAATTCCTTGAAAGAAATTCAATCTAAGATCATCGAAGTTATAGAAAAATCATTAATGCAGAACATTGAAGCTAATTTGACAAATGTATCAACGGGCGAAGAATTTCTTTTTATGAGTGTCCGCTCGTTTGTATATCCCACTAAATATACGGCATCCGACTTATCGGAGTTTCGCTATTGCCTAAGAACAGTTCCGCTCAATTCAATTTACTTCCACTTTTTTGGAACCAGGTTTAACAAATCACTTCCGAGCATGTCTGATTGGCTTTCTACATCTCTTAATGAAGCTGAATTAGCGCAGAAGTTTGAGAAGATTGATCCGTACACTATAACATTAGAGAATCTTAGAGAAGCACTTATTCGCCTAGTTGAAAAAAGAATAGTGGAGAAAAACAATGTCTAAGATAAAAGAATACGTAAAATTTGTTGGGGCTGATGTAATAAACGAATTGGAATTTTATGCAGGTAAATTAGCAGGTATTAAAATTCAAAATATCAATTCCACTTCTGTTGGCGGCGGTGTGGCGGAAATATTAGCTCGTATGATTCCGATGCTGAGAGAACTGGGAATAAATGCTTATTGGGATGTAATTAAAGGCGGAGAAAAATTTTTTGAGATAACAAAGAAAATGCATAATGCTCTTCACGGCCAGCAGGTAACTTATTCCGATGAAGAAATCAGTCTCTATTTACAAACGAATGAAAACAACGCTCGCGAAATGAAATTGAACGGTGATATAATGTTCATTCATGACCCGCAGCCGTGTGCATTAATTAAATATAAGCAAGGCGATGAACAAAAATGGATTTGGCGCGGTCATGTGGATTTTTCTAATCCGGAAATGTTTACATGGAATTTTTTGAAGGAGTATATTGAACAATATGATGCTAGTGTTTTCTCTGCACCGTCATTTGCGCACCGGCTTAGAATTCCGCAAGTATTAATTTCTCCGTCAATTGATCCGTTGAGTGAAAAAAATATTGATCTGCCTCAGGAAACGATAGATTCGGTTTTAGAAAAATTTAATATTGATAAAAATCGTCCGTTGGTTACTCAAATTTCAAGATTCGATTATTTGAAGGACCCGATTGGAGTAGTAAAAGTTTATAAGCTCGTTAAAAAATATATAGATTGTCAGCTAGTACTTGCCGGCGGAGGCGCTACCGATGATCCTGAAGGTGCAAAAGTGCTCGCCGAAGTTCAAGAAGTTGCAGCCAACGATCCGGATATTTTTCTACTGCTTCTTCCTCCTGCCAGCGATATAGAAATAAATGCTTTGCAGCGCGCTTCAAATGTAATTTTGCAAAAATCCCTGCGGGAAGGATTTGGTCTAACTGTAGCCGAGGCACTTTGGAAATCCAAACCTGTAATTGCAGGCGCAGTGGGCGGAATACCGCTTCAAGTTACACATAAATATTCAGGATTATTGACGTATACTATCGAAGGAACAGCTTTTGCACTTAAACAGCTTTTGCAGAATCCTGCATATGCAAAGAAGTTAGGAGAAAACGGGCACGAACAAATTCGTAAAAATTTTTTAATAACTCGTCATCTCAGGGATTATCTGCTGCTATTTCTTTCGCTCCTTCATAAAACTGATAACGTTGTTTTTCTTTAATATGATTAACTTATAAAGTGAGATAATCGAATGAATAAGTTAGAATTAATAGACACACGGCTAAAAAAAATAATTATCTTTTTGATGATATTAATTCCGCTTGCGCTATTGGAATCATGCAGCAGTTCTAAAATTCGCGATGATATCTATGGCGGGTTTGAAGACACTTACGACGGAGAAAATCCTGACGGCTGGTTTGCAAACGACCTGCCTCAAACGAAGAAAAATGCCGAATTATCAGTTGACAATTCCGTTGCGCATACAGGGGATCAATCTATTTTTATCTCAATCTTTAGTAACCATCCCCCGGAAAATACCCTTTACAATTGGATTAGAAGGGTTGACGGATTAAAAGAAGGTGGAATTTATGAGTTGCAAGGTTGGATAAAAACTGAAGGAATAAAAAATTCTCCGTTCATAGACGTACAATGCTGGAACAACATTAAATTGATTGGCTCTGCTTCTACATCACAAAATTATTCAATTACGGGAACAAAGAATTGGCAGCATGTGAAAACGATTTTTAGTTTGCCAAAAGGTACATCAAAAATTTTGATACGGGCCGGTATTACAAGTTCTGGAAATAATGGGGGAAAAGTCTGGTTCGATGATTTTAAGATTACTAAAGTTAAGTAGTATCCTATTATATCCATTGTCTAAACCTGAATTGTATAATGCTTCGATTTGAAAAATAATTATTGATAGTATTTGCATTAATAGAAGAAGATTAGCAGTTAATGCTTCCGAGATGTTGTTTTAAGCAGGACAATAATATAAATTAAAGTGTGAATTAACCTTTTCCATTCGGATAAAATTAAAAAAACGAGAAACAATTGAATGCGAAACACAGATACTTTTTAATAGTCCTAACATTATTATTAGCATTCATTACATCTTCTTTAATTAGAAGTGAGCCACATCAGTTAAACAATGAAACCGAATTACAATCACAAAATAGATCTGAGAAAACATACAAAGTTAAACGCAACGAATCGCTGAAGGCATTAGCCGGCAGACGCGATATTTATAATAATTCATTTGCCTGGCCTGCTTTATATATGGCTAATAAAGCTCTTATTAAAGACCAAAATCTCAAACTTGACGGTTTAACTATCAGAATTCCGGTTTTACTTCCTGAAGAAAAAATAAAGTACGATAAAATCCGAGAGAATTATTTTAGAGCTGCATATTTTTCTGATCTCAAAAAAATAATTAAAAGTTCAAAACAGTTTTTAATTATTACTTCAAAGGATTGGGATTCAACTAAAGCGAATCTGATATATTATGAGAAAAAAGACGGTAAGCTGATGACTATGACCGAAAATATTCCAGTTAATCTAGGTAGATCAGGTTTAGGGTGGGGCAATGGTATGATTGATTTTAATACATCATCGGGACCAATAAAACACGAAGGAGACGGCAGATCTCCTGCCGGTATTTTTAAACTATCGTATGCATTCGGTTACTTACCAAAGGAAAGCGTTAGTTGGCTTAAGTATCCTTATAAACAAGTTACAACTAAGATTGAATGTGTAGATGACACAACCTCAATTTATTATAATACTTTAGTAGATGACGACAAGACAAACAAAACTTGGAATAGTTCGGAAATAATGCGAAGAGAAGACGAGCTCTACAAGTTTGGAATATTTGTAGATCATAATTCGAATCCCCAGATTCCAGGATGCGGATCGTGTATTTTCATTCATATACAGAGTGGATTTGGAAAGCCAACATCCGGCTGCACATCTTTAACCGAAGAACAGATAGTGAAATTATTACACTGGTTAGATGTAAAAAAGAATCCATTGTTAATTCAATTACCTGAAAGTGAATTTGATAAGATCAAATTAATATTAGGTTTGTAGAGAAGATAATTTTTTTCTTTTGCAGAGAGTCAAATTATTTTTTATAAATGTCGCTTCGAATTATTGACATCACATTAAAATCAACATAACGATTATTGTGATACATTGCCTCGCGCAATTTACCTTCAAGGATGAATCCGTTTTTCTCGTAAATTGAAATCGCTTTTGGATTTTCAGTCGAAACATGAAGCTGTATGCGGTTAAGATTTAAAATATTAAATGCGTAGTCAATCATTAATTTAGTCGCTTCAGAACCATATCCGTGATTCCATTTGCTTGAATCGTATAACGATAAGAAAAATATTGCGGCTCTGCTGATATAATCTATTCTATAAAATGCTGTAATACCTACCGGTTGGTTTGAAGAACATTCACAGATAGTTAATAAAATATTTTTCTCGTTTGATAAATCCTTTTTCATTTCTTCCATTAATTCTTCTTTCGATTTAGGACGAAAAGTAAAAAGTGTTTCTCTAACATCAGGGTCATTTAATCCCTTATATAAAAGATCAATATCCTCGTCTTGCCATGGTCTTAAATAGATTGATGAACTGCTTAGGAAGAATTTCATAATATTCCCGCTGCTGATTATAAATTAATCTATAAAATTCTAATCTGTCATGCAATTTCCATTTCTTAAATCTTTATACAGTATGATGAAGTTTCTTTAATAATCGAATTTAAATTTAGAAAGGTTGGGAAGAAATTTTTTGTCGCGCCTCATTTCATAATTATAAATAACCCTGCCTAAGTTTGCTAAAAACGGTTTTCCAATTTCGTCGTACTCATAAACATCATCGTTGAAGATTTTATCTTTATTAACAAGTATCACGGCAGAAAGCATAAACTCGACATTATTTTCAAAATCAACTATGTAGGCAACATCTGTAAGATAACCATACGCCAATCCGACCTTATCGAAAATCCTTATATTATTTTTTATCGGTTCGCGTGAATCGCCAAACATAAAATATTTTACGTAGCTGTCATAATAGGTCGAATCGTAGGACGGGTGTTTGCTTTCACGCGGAAACATTGACATATATTTATATAATAATTTATAATCTTCATCAGTTAAATTAAATCTTAATTTAGAAGGACGAGATTCCGGGAAAATAATTGTCTTTAATATTTCAGTAAGTGTTTCGAGAGAAATATAATTTTTTGCCGAAAAATCATATGGCTCTTTAACCAGATTATTTTTTGAATCAATATAACCGATTCCTTTCTTCAATTTATTTAAATCGAAGGAATATCTCTCGCTGTTGTATTGTTCCGGCTGTTTGTAAATTATTTTATCGTTCTTATAAAACTCAAACGGATTTGTATACCGGTTATCTTCAGCAGAAAAACCTGCAGCAAAACGGTTAGTAATTTTTAAGTCAAGAAAATTTTTTTTATGAAGACTCTCATTAATTTCTTGTTGCCCAATAAATTCGTACAAACGACTATAAGCATCGTTATCGCTGACAAGGAAAATCTTCTTTATGTAGTTTGCAATAGAAGGTAAGCCTGTGGTTGAAGAGGAATCCCATGTAACAGGTGTTTGGGGTACTCTAACGCTGTCAACTTTTAAGGATGTGTTTTTATCTAATCCGTCTATATTAAGATTGTTCAACTTTTCTAATGCTAAAATTGCTGTCGGCAATTTTACAGTACTAGCCGCGTAAAAATAATCTTTTGGATTTACTCTGTACTTATAAGTTGTAAATGTTGGGAAATTATTTTTGTCACGATCAATTTGTGTGTAAATAATTTGTACTTCGAAGCTATCTATATCTGTAAGAACATCACCAAATAAATTTTTATTGTCGTTCAATAATTTTTCAATAAAATTATTTTGCGCATACAAAAACGATGAGAGGGAAATCAAAAGAAAGAAAATAATAATGCCGGATTTCTTCATAACATTTATAAATAATTTAGCTGTTTAGAATTGCTTTACGAACAAAACCATCTGCTTTTTTCAATCTTAATTGTGCTTCATTATAATCAACTTTGGCAAGTATCATTACAAGTGCGGATTTAACGTGCCCTTTGGATTTTGCTAAATATTCTTCGGCTTCATCATACGAAACACTGGTTATTGTCATCACTATTCTTTTTGATCTTTCTATTAATTTCTTGTTTGTTCTTTGCAGATCAATCATCATGTTTTCGTAAACTTTTCCCAGACGAATCATAGAGGCAGTTGTAAGCATATTCAAAACTAATTTTTGTGCTGTACCGCTTTTCATTCTTGTTGAGCCCATAATCACTTCCTGGCCTACATCAACACAGACAGCAACATCAACATTATTCAGATTAAAAGATTTACGCGGTGTGCAAGTAATGTATAAAGTCTTTGCACCCAACTCGCTTGCTTTTTTAATTGCACCAACCACATATGGAGTTCTTCTGCTTGCGGCAATACCGCAAACTACATCTTTACTTTTCACTTTTGCAGAGATTACATCTTTGGCGCCATTCTCTTCTTTATCTTCGGCACCTTCTTGTGCCCTGAACATAGCTTCTTTGCCGCCGGCAATATATCCTTCAATTAAACCGAAAGGAGTTCCGAAGGTTGGCGGGCATTCAGATGCATCAACAACACCGAGTCTTCCACTTGTACCTGCACCGAAATAAAGTAACCTTCCCCCGTTCTTTATTGCAGTTACTATTATTTCAACAGCTTTTTCAATATATGGTAATTCCTTCTCCACGGCGTATGCAACAGTTTTGTCTTCGTTATTAATGATTTTCAGAATGCCGCTTATGCTTTCATTATCTATATTCATAGAATTAGCATTACGCTGTTCCGTTGATAAGGAACTGATTTCCTCAAACAACTTTTTCCTATCTTTCATATAATCATTATTCCTAAAAAATTTTTAACTGCTTATTCTAATTTAACAATAATATACCGTAAGCAATTGACCATTCATAATCTTTGATTAATTGAAAACCGATTTTTTCGTAAAACTTTATTGCATTTGTATTTCTTTTCCCAACTTCTAAATGAAGGGCCGGTACTTTCAATTCTATGAGTTTGCTGCAAAATGTTTCAATTAATTTTTTCCCCATACCTTTCCCTTGTCCTGCAGGTAAGATATCAATATGTAAATGTGCAGGGAATGAAATCAGTTCCGGTCTCGGAATATATCCTTTATGAATTAATCTTATAATCCTTGCGTCTGATGTGTCATCACTTTCATCAGGTAAAGAATATTTTATCCTAAGCGGCGGGAACCAATCTTTTTCAGTTCTTTGACGGAATGATTCTGAATCATTTGTACCTATTATATACCCGATCGGAATATCATTATCAGCTAAAATAAAAGTTAACTCGGGATGAATTACAGCATATGGAGCAGAATAAAAATGACCGAGCAACATTGGATCTTTGAAAAGTTCGGTCGCATCTTTTCCGCTGTCACCGGTCTTAAGACAAATTTCGTACAGTTTCGGCAAATCTGACTTCTTATATGGTCGAATAATTAAACTCATAAAACGGTAAAAACATTGATTGTTAGTATTAAACTAATTCAGGTGATTTAATTTACCGAATGTATTTTAATTTAACATTAATTTTCCTTCGATGAGTAATTATGATAAATTTATATGTGATAAAAAATAGTTTTTTATTGGAGTCATTATGAAAAAAATATTGTTGATATTATTCATAACGGTTGCTTCTGTGCTTGCCCAAAATGTTACTGTTGTTGATGATATTGCTGTAACAACTTCGAAAGAAGGGTTTTTTTATTATCCGACTATTAGTCCGGACGGAACAAGCCTTTTATTTTCGAGCGAAAATTATAAAGGATTATGGTCTAAGAATTTGTCAACCGGGAAAATTATAAAGATTACAGATGCTAACGGTGCTGGTTTCGAACCGGGATTTAGTTCTGTAAGCAAAGAAATACTTTTTAGGGAAGATAAATTTATTAAAGGAAAAAGATTTACATCCTTGCTTTCATACGATATCGCAGCAAAGAAATCTATTGTTGTAGAAGAAGGTGTAAGAGATTTGAAAATTTGCCGTGACAACAGTAATGCATTTAAGAATTATGTTAAAGGAACAGAAGTAAGAACAACTTTAAAACAAAGAATGATGCAAAAAACTTCTGCGCCTGATCGCGTGGTTTTCATTCAGGATTCAAAGATTGCACTTTCCGAAAATAGTGTTACGAAAGTTGTTAAGCCGTTTGGAGAAGGGAATTATATTTGGCCTTCTTTATCACCGGATAAAACCAAACTGCTTTTTACTTTAGCAGGAAGAGGAACTTACGTTTCAAAATTGGATGGAACAATACTCAATACGGTTGGCTATGCAAATTATCCGTCATGGTCGCCTGATGGGAATTGGATTTTGTTTATGAAGGATATTGATAACGGTGAGATTATTATATCATCTGATATTTATATAGCTAATATAAAAACCGGAAAATATTTCAACTTAACATTGCAGAGAGTCAATATTGCGCTTTACCCAAAATGGGGAGCTGACAATTCAGAAATTTATTATAACACCGATAACGGACAAATTAGAAAAATTAAACTTAAGTACGAATAATCAAACTACTCATGAAAAAAATAAAATTATTTATCGTATTTGCTTTGCTGAGTTTATCAAACCTACCAGCACAATCATTAACCGGTTATAAGATCTTTATTAACCCAGGACACGGTGGGCATGATCCAGCCAATGATAGAGAAATAATTTTAAGTCCAACGGTAACTTTTTGGGAATCTGAAGGCAACTTAACCAAAGGTCTTTACTTAAAAGAAATACTTGAAAACTTGGGTGCAACTGTATTTATGTCAAGAACAACAAATACAACGGCCGATGATATACCTGTTTCACAGATGGCTGCAATTGCTAACTCGTATAATGTAGATTACTTTCAT
>VEPI01000028.1:44840-89900 GCA_012026935.1 Melioribacter sp.
TTCAAATGGTTAAATATGCCGGGCACCCTGTCGGAAGGATCAATGCATGATTACACTCCGGAAAGTTGGAGACTGAAAAATGATAGTTATTTAAAACATGAAGCTTGGGCAATTGCACGGGCATTCCTTATATATTTTATGGGAGGGAGTTTCCAAAACGGAATAGTGGCAGGAATATTAAGAGATGAGTTGGAAACTGTACCTGCATCATATAAGCCAATCGTTGGAACTCTGGATAATTATAAACCAATAAATAAAATAAAAGTAAGATTAGAACCCGGTGGAAGAATTTATAATGGAGACGAATTCAATAACGGATATTATTTCTTCGATAATGTAGCTCCCGGTAATTATAAGTTATATTTTGATGCTGATGGAATGAAAACCGATTCTGTTGCAACAGTTGTTAATATAAATGAATCTGTGTTTAATGATAAATTGTTGGTGCTGAATCCTATTCTTGATCCGCCAGTAATTGTTAATTATTCACCTGCGGATAGTGTAAATGAGGTAAGTAATATTTCTCCAATTGTTATTGATTTTGATATTAGAATGAATACAACTGAAACCCAAAACGCAACCACTATTTCTCCAAGTATTGCCGGTAGTTTCAAATGGGAAAATGATTATAAAAGATTAATCTTCACTCCAACTGTAAGTTATGTACCCGGTACAAAATATACAGTTTCAGTTTCAACAGCAGCTAAAACTTATTTTGGTATTAACTTACAGCAAAAAAATTCTTTTAACTTTACTACCAGATCAAAACTAAATTTAATTTCTGCTTATCCGGATTCCGGCGCAGCGGATATTTCTACTTCTGTTTTAATAAATATAAAATTTGATAAAGGAATACTTGCTTCAACATTAGCGTACAGAGTTACATTAACAGATGCTAATGGAAACTCGGTGCCTGTTAAGGTAAATCCAAACAAATACAGTCTTGGAATAATAGAATTTGAACCCCAAGCCCCTTTGAAAAATAATACACTTTATAAAATCACACTGAAAGCAGGTATAGGTGATGTCGAATATGTAACTTTTCCTCAAGATACTTTCATAGAATTTAGTACGGAAAATAAATACACATTTACCGGAAATATTTTGGATGGATTTGAATTGAGTAATGTGTGGCAATCACCTTTATTATCTCCCAATACTGTTGGTGTAATTAATGACCAAACAAATTTTACTATTACAACAGAAAGGGAGAAGAGCGGTAATAATGCCGGAAAACTTTCATACGGTTTTTCAGGCAGCACCGGATTGGTTGAGTTAGCTTTATTAAATCCAATTGAACTTGGAGAAAGTTCACCAGCAGGATTTGGCATTTGGGTGTTTGGAGATAACAGTAAAAATATTTTAGAATATAAGTTCTCAAGAAACAACTCCAATTCTGAAAATGTAAAGATTGATACTCTAAATTGGACGGGATGGAAATTAAAGAAAATATGGTTAAACGAAATTCCCGGTACAGGCAGTATTCAATTTAAAAGTATTAATGTAGTTCAAACCGGATCGGGAAATACCGGCGGAATAATATTTTTTGACGAATGCATTTCAAATATAATTACCGATGTACATGACGAAAAGAATTTACCAAGCGAGTTCCATCTTGCACAAAACTATCCGAATCCTTTTAATCCTGAAACAACAATAAAATTCTCGGTTCCTGTAAAGACACTGCATGCAGCGTCTCTACAACATGTTACTTTAAAAGTATATGATGTACTTGGACGGGAAATTGCAACTCTGGTTAATGAAGATAAAGCACCGGGGAATTATGAGGTAATTTTTAACGCCAATGGATTAGCAAGCGGGATGTATATATATAGAATTCAATCTGGTAATTTTATTGAAAGTAAAAAACTGATATTACTGAAGTAACACGATCAGGCAACAAGTGAGAAGAATATAAAATTTTCTGAGAGATTTTAGCATGTCTGAAGCAATACAAATAAAACCTCAATCAAAAGTTGAGCAAACCTACCTTACCTTATCAGGGAAAGAATTTATATATGAACCGGTTGAAAAGATTCCGGTTATCCAAGTAGAAAGTTTTCCGGAACTCGGCAAACTTACTGCATTACGTTTTATCGAATGGGTGACTGAAAATCAAGATGGGGTAGTTTCTCTTCCTACAGGAAAAACGCCGGAGCATTTTATTAAATGGGTTGCAAAAATTCTAAATGAATGGAATACTCAACCGATTCAAAAATTAATTAAAGAAGTTGGAATAAATGCGAAGGATAAACCAACACTAGAGAATCTTAGATTTGTTCAAATAGATGAGTTCTACCCGATTGATATTAATCAGCATAATAGCTTTTACTATTACATACAAAATTATTATTTCCGTCTTTGGGGATTAAATCCGAAAAACGCTTTGCTGATGAATATCAATGAAATACCTACGGCAGAAAATTTACCGCTTAATCAAATTTTTCCCGAACAGAAAGTTGATCTTTCGTTAAGAACACGATGGGCAAGTTCAAGATTAGAACGATTGCAAAAAGAGACGATCGAAATTGTTGATGAGTATTGTTCAAACTATGAAAGGAAAATTCGTGCGCTGGGTGGAATAGGATTCTTTCTTGGCGGAATAGGACCTGACGGACACATCGGTTTTAATGTTCAGGGCAGCGATCATTTTTCAACTACAAGGTTAATCCAAACAAATTATGAAACGCAAGCAGCAGCAGCAGTTGATCTTGGCGGAATTGAAATTGCTCGTAACCGGCTTGTAATAACTATAGGACTTGAAACGATAATTTATAATAGTAATGCAACTGCTATAATTATTGCCGCAGGAGAAGCAAAAGCAAATATTGTCAGAGATTCAATCCAAAATTCATTTTCAAATAAATATCCTGCTACTGCTTTGCAGAAACTTAGAAATGCCAGATTTTATTTAACACATGGTGCTGCTTTAAGATTGGGCGAGAGACGATTTGTGGACGCTGCGCTTGAATCGCCAATGAGCCAACATACCGTTGAACGAAGTGTTATTAATCTTGTTGTAGAAAAAGTTAAAACATTATCCGAATTGAATAAAGAGGATTTCAAAGAAAATAAAATTACTGATCTTGTTTTGAAAAGTTTGAAACAGCCGGCGGGAAAAATTACAAATGGTATTGAAGAAAATTTAATTAGCAGGCTTGAGAAGGGAATGAAGTTGATTGAGAATGAGGTGATATTACATACAGCGCCTCATCATGATGATATCGAGTTAGCATACTTACCATACATAACACATTTGGTAAGAACCCCTTTAAACAAACATCATTTTTCTTATATGACAAGCGGATTTACTGCCGTCACAAATTCTTTCATGCTCGAGTTGACGGAAAATTTATTAAACTTTTTGAATTCGGGCGCCTTCGAAAAAAAACTCACTTCAAATTATTTTAACCGCCAGAATATTGATGGTAAAAACCGAGATGTAATGCTCTATCTGGATGGTGTAGCCGGACACAGCCGCACTCTTCATAATGAAGCTTTAGCCAGAAGATCATTAAGGAATATTATGGAAATTTATGAAGAAGAGAATCTTGTGTATATAAAAGATAGAGTAAACGAATTAATAAATTATTTTAGAACTCAATACCCGGGGAAAAAAGATATTGCTTACGTACAAAAATTAAAAGGTATGCAAAGGGAATTTGAGAGCGAAATATTTTGGGGATATTATGGTTTTAGTGTAGAAGATGTTTCTCATTTAAGGCTCGGTTTTTATCAAGGAGATATTTTTACGGAATTACCTGAAATGGATAGAGACGTATTACCGATTTTTGAGTTAATGAAAAAGATAAAACCCACAATTGTTACGGTAGCTTTTGATCCTGAAGGGAGCGGTCCGGATACACATTATAAAGTTATGCAGGCAGTTGCCGAAGCGTTGGAACTTTATGAAAAATATTCCGGGAATTCCAACATTAAAGTTTGGGGTTATAGAAATGTTTGGTATCGGTTCCATCCTGCGGAAGCCAATCTGTATGTTCCTGTAAGTCTAAACTCATTCGCAATTCTTGAAAATACATTTATGAAAAGTTTTAGTTCTCAAAAAGGCGCGAGTTTTCCAAGCTGGGAATATGATGGACCTTTCAACAGGCTTGTTCAAAGAATTCAGGTTGAACAGTATAACGTATTAAGAGAATGTTTAGGGAAAGACTATTTCTTAAAACACCCGCATCCAAGAATTAGAGCCGCGAAAGGAATTTTATTCTTACGTGAATTAACTTTGGATGAGTTTTACAAGCATACGAGAGAATTGAAGAAAGTAACAGAGTAAATCCATTGATTGAATTCTAATATGTCATTGCGAGGAGTTCTGAGCTTGTCGAAGAACGACGAAGCAATCTCATTCTATAAAGACTACTTCGCTTTGCTCGTAATGACAAATTGGTTTTTGACTTTTTTTAATGCGGCAACACTTTTGAAATTCCAATCCCCGGATTTTCGTTTAGTGTTATTTTACCATCAATAACTTTCGTCCCTTCAAAAGGATCATTCTTTATAAGAAGATTACCATCAAGATCCGCCCAATGAACTTCTGGAGCTAATTGAGATGCTGCAGAAATTGCACAAGATGTTTCCGTCATACAGCCCAACATAACTTTCATCCCGAGAGATTTAGCCAATGTTAACATTTTATATGCTTCTCTTAACCCGGTGCATTTCATCAATTTAATATTAATCCCGGAATAAACTCCGTGAGCTTTAACTACATCCGGAATTCTTTGAACTGATTCATCTCCCATTATTGGAAGCGGGCTTTTCTCTGTCAGCCATGCCATATCATCAACCATTTCTTTTGGCATTGGTTGTTCAACATAGATTACATTTTTTTCTTTTAACCAATTAATCATATCCAGTGCAAAGAATTTATCTTTCCAGCCTTGGTTAACATCAACAGTAATTGGTTTGCTTGTTACAGAGCGGATTGTTTCAATCATTTCTTTATCAGTTTCACGACCGAGTTTAACTTTCAAAATTTTATATTCTTCCGCCTCTTTTACTTTTTGTTTAACAACTTCGCTTGTATCTATACCGATTGTAAATGACGTGTAAGGTGTTTTATCTTTGTCGAATCCCCATATTTTATGCCACGGTTTCCCAATTAATTTCCCAACAAGATCATGAAGAGCAATATCTACAGAAGCTTTTGCCGCCGGGTTAAGTTTATCAACATTGTCAACATATTCTAAAATGTTTTCCATCTCATACGGATCTTTGAATTGTGAGAGATCTACTTTTGATAAAAATTTTGTTGCTGTTTCATGAGACTCGCCTAAGTAGGGAGGCATTGAAGCTTCTCCGTATCCGGTTATTCCTTCGTATTCAATTTTTGTCAACACTACTGGTGTTGTTGTCCTGGAACTGGTTGCTAAAGTAAAAACATGTTTTAATTCCAGTGTGTAAGGTTTAAATGTTAGTTTCATGTTCGAATTCTTTTTTATGATACTGATATTTTTAGAAAATACATTTGTATTTAATCCGCCGGTTAATATTGTTCCGCCGATTAACGCAGAATTGATAATAAATTTTCTACGGCTTTGTTTCATTACATTTCTCCAAGGTAGAATTTATTTTTCTTTATTGAGGAGATTCCGTTTTTATCAATTGAATTTAGAATTCTTTTTGCCCGAATGAAATGGGTCAAACGAAACTCACTGAAATCCGCTGCATTTTTATCAAGAGAATTTATTTTTACCATTCCCGAATCATGAATAAATCTTAAATCACCGATATAAATTCCAACGTGTGTAACTCTTTCCTTCGTTGTATCGGTTGCATGGGAACCAAAAAAAAGTAAATCACCGGGATGTAAATTTTCAAATCCATTTTTTGTATCAACCAAGGTACCGGTATTAACTTGCTGGGAAGCATCCCTTGAAAGGACTATTCCATTTAAAAAATAAACTGTTTTCGTAAAACCGCTGCAGTCCATTCCCTTAATTGAAGTGCCGCCCCACAAATATGGAATTCCCATAAATAGTTTCGCCGTTGATACAATATCTTCTCCTGCCGGATTTCTTTTTTCTAACCATGAATTGAATAATTCACAGTTTGATTTTTCAACGTACGCAATTCTATTATCAGGATATCTTACCTTTAAAAAATTATTATCCTCGCCAATAACCGATAATAAATCTCCGGCAACTAAATCTGAAACACGTTGAGATAATATGTCCGGCTGCGAAAATGAGAATCCAAATTCTTTGGTGAAGATAATTTTTTCTGATTTCATCCAATCATAAAACCGTGATTTTGTCATTCGAACTATTCCTGATTCGCTAATCCAAGCGATGTAATTATCGGGCGTTTGAACTAAATAATATTCCGGTGCTTTTTTAAAAATCTTAATCGGTGTTCCTAGAAGCGCTTGTGTCGCTAATTCGGCTCTATCATTGGGATTCGATCTGATACTTTCTACCGAAATATTAACTACTCCATATATTTTATCGCCGAGATCTTTTTCCGGTAATAAATGGATTTCGTCGGTAAAATTCAGATTAAGTTTCTTTAGTTTATTTAATAATTCTTGTTTTGCTTCCGGAATATTTGTCTCTCCGGAAAGAGTAATAGTGTTTGTGCTTTCAGTTGTGGTTATTGTAAAAATAGCCTCCCTAGTATCCGGGGCATACTGATTTTTAATTTCTTCTATAACTCTCGTTGCGACATTCATGCTTACTTCCTGTGCGTGTAAATAAACACTTGATATAAAAAAATATAAAAAAGTTAGAATTGTTGTTTTCATATAATACTCAAAAATGATTTTGTAAATCTTATTTTTAATTCCTTATAAAGCACATTATGAATTAGTCTCATTATTTTCATCTTCCTCAAATGGAATGAAAAATAAAGTAGCAAGTCCGGGTATTGCCATTAATAATACAATAATAAAAAATAATTTATATCCTACCGCTTGTTGAACATAGCCGCTAATTAATCCCGGCAGCATCATTCCCAAAGCCATGATTCCCGTTGATATAGCAAAGAAAGATGTTTTGTATTCACCTCTAGAAATATACATCAGGTAAACCATGAATGCAGTAAAGCCAAAACCATAACCAAACTGTTCAATTGCAACCAAGGGGAAAGCTAATTGTATCGGAGGCTGCGCATAAGCCATATATAAGTAAGCAAGATGCGGGACGTTTAAAGTGATTGCAAAAAACCATATACATTTTTTTAAACCGTATTTAGAAATTACCCAACCGCCAACAATACCTCCAAGGATTAAACAAATTACTCCTACCGTTCCATAAACAATTCCAACTTCAGAAGTTGACAAACCAAGTCCTCCGACTTCGTGTTTATCAAGAAGAAAAGGTGAAGCTAATTTAACAAGCATTGCTTCTCCGAATCGGTAGAAAAGTATAAACAGAAGTATTGCCCAAATTCTTTTTTGAGAAAAGTATTGAGCAAATATTTTTACGTAGGGAGTTCTATCTTTTGAAATCCTAGGCTTATCACTTTGGGGATAGGGCAGAATAAAACGATGATAAATAAAAATTAAAAGAAAAATACATGCTGCTATGCCAAAGACTATCGTCCAGCTAACTGGAATATTTTTTAGTGATACTTCAAATTGACCGGCTACATAAACTAAAAAACCGGAACCAAATATCATTGCAATTCTGTAAAAGACCGATCTTATTCCAACAAAGAAAGCTTGATCTTCTTTGTTTAACGCTAGCAGGTAAAGACCATCAGCAGCAATATCATGAGTGGCTGAAACAAATGCACCTATTGTAAATGCAAACAATGAAACTGCGAAGTAAACGGGAAGATGTAATGTGAATGCAATAAAGCTCAGACATCCCGCCATGAATAGCTGAGTATAGAGAATCCAATTTCTTTTTGTAGAAATATTATCCACTAACGGACCCCAAAACATTTTAATAACCCAGGGCAGATAAAGCCAACTTGTCCAAAATGCAATTTGAGCATTATCTATACCCATTCTTTTATAACATATTACTGATACGGTATTGATCAATATGTATGGAATGCCTTCGGCAAAATAGAGAGTTGGCACCCACGCCCAAGGATTTCTTGAAGTTCTTTTTTGAATGGGCATAAAATTATTCTCGGAATTAGTGGATGATTTTTAAATAGTTTGTAAAATAGCCTTGGCCATAAACGCCGCCCCGATCTCCGGAGGGTTTTCTGCCGACACGATTTTAATATTAGATAAATACTGTTCAACTTTCTTAATAAACATTTTTGAATAAAAATTTTCCGTTGCTATTGTTCCGCCGATCAAACATAGTCTTAAGGTTTCTTCTCCAATCATATTATACATTGATTTGACATGAAGCAATAGTTCGTCAGATTCTTCATCCAAAATTTTCTTTGCAATTACATCTCCATTCTGTGCTGCCTCAATAACTTTGGGAGCGAATGAAGCTATATCAAAATTATTTCTATAAACTTCTGTGATTAATTGAGCCGAATCCGAAATACCGAAATCACGTCTTAGAATTTCCGTTAAAATAGTTTTCTCTCCCCGGCCGTCAAATTCTTTTGCAATTTGATTTAGCCCTCGTCTTCCTAATGTGCTGCCGCTTCCTTCATCACCAATTAATTTTCCAAATCCGCCAACGCGATATATCCGGTTGTTTTTATCCTTACCAAAAATTACAGATCCTGTCCCAGCGATTAACAATGAACCAACCCCGCCTGAAAATGCGCCTTCAAGTGCAATACGCGCGTCACTATCAACATTAAAAGAATTAAATAAATAACCTTTTGATTTAGCGTGATGAAGAAAATCATCCCGTAACTTTTGAGCATCGCTTGGTCTTCCGGCTCCGGTTGTACCAATCAGTATTGATGCAATCTGATCCATTGAAATTTTTAGATGAGATATGGAGTCGAGAATCAATGAAAGAATTGTTTCTGATACTATTTGTGTCCCGATCAAAAGAAAATTAGATGGCCCTCCTTGACATGTGTACAACGGGTTCAAATTAAAATCGGTTATTACACATTTCGTTTTTGTGCCGCCGCCATCTAAACCGGCTAAATATTTTTTATCCATCTATTACCTGATATAGAAAAGATAATGGAATTTAAGAATTTATTGGATCAATCTTTCATATACTTTAAATAATCAATTAATCCTTCATAAATCTTTTCTGCCATATGTTGCCGGAAATTATCATCATTAAGTTTTTCTTCATCTTCGGCATTGGAAAGAAAAGCCTGCTCAACCAAAATTGACGGCATATCAGACATTCGGGTAACTCGGTAATTGAAAGATCCGACAACTCCGAACGGTTTAACATCCAGTTCAATTAATTTATTAAAAACTTTTTCGGCTAATTTAGCCCAAAAAGGGTTATGATAAAATGTGCATGTGCCTGACGCTCCTAAAAATTCATTTGATGGTTCGCTTGAATTTGCGTGAATGCTTAAATGAATGTTCGCATCAGAGTTTGTTACGGTATCGCGTTTTGCAGTTAGCGTCATATCTTTATCGGAATCTCTAACCTGTAAAATTTCTGCACCCTGTTCTTTGAAAAGTGATTCAAGCATTTTACAAAGTTTCAAATTAATTTCTTTTTCCTTTAATCCCGATAAACCAACTGCGCCGATATTACTTCCACCATGCCCGGCCTCTAAAGAAATTTTAATTCCTTTTAACGGTAAATTATTTTCAACATTATATGTCGGCGGATATTTTATTCTAAAGATTAATTCTTTCCCATATGGTTTTATGTCATAACCCCAAATTTTTGATGTCTTCAAATTGATATAAATTTTATAAGTCTCTTTTGTTGTCTGCTGCCACGTTACATTTTCAATAAATCTTAAATTATTTCTGTGAATCATCCAGGTACTGCTTGTTCTAACACCGTATAAATTAATTATAATTCTTTTCTGTTCGGGATCGGGATAAATTTCATAAGGTACGTTTTCCAAATAAGGAATTTTAATAATATCTGCCGAAGCAGACGAATAACATGAAATAGGATTGATAAAATAACCCGGCATTACAGAACTATTTGGAAGTTCTTGTACGAATTCTCGGTTTATATATCCTTCTTCTGTGTCACTTAAATGGACTCTATAATTATCACCGAAAATTCCATTTGATTTAAGAACAACATTTTTCGGGAGTTCATTTCTTATCGGCGCACCTAATCTTATCGGCGCAAGAGTGAAAGTCAAAAGAGAATTATCTTGGGTGGTTGTTAATAATGGGAAATCCGTTTCATCTTTAACGAACAGATTACAACCGAGTACTTTCTCAATTGTAGTTTGATCTGTATTATTCTCACTTGATTTCAGAACTAACTTGATGCTATACTTTTGATTCTTAGTAAAATTTTTCAAAGGTATTTGAACTTCATAATTACTTGATCCGCTAAAATCTTTCCTTTGACATTCAAAAGAAATATTGCCGGGGGTTAATTCAACAAATCCTACTTGAGATTTTGTCCCGTTGAATGAAACCGTAAAAAAGTCTTCCGGCGTAAGAGTAATGCTTTCAGCAGGTTCAATAGAGTTATCGTTAATAGATAATTTCAGACCAATTGTTGAAGGATCTTTTTGCTGGAATAAAATACGATCTTCATAAACAGCAGTATCACTGTTGCCGGCTATTGCTTCCGCTCTTAATTTATTCAATCCTTCTTTCAATTTTATTTTTTTAAAGAAGATACCTGTTTTATAAATTTTCACCGAATCGTCGTTAATAAAAACCTTAGAAGGATATTTTGTTTTGCAAAGTAAATTATAAATATCGTTGCGTGTATTTTTAGCAAAAGGTCTCCTGAATTCTACCCAGTTTCCATAACGGCTTACGGTATTATCTTTGTTCAACAAATAATTGTACGGTATAGCCCAATCGCTTGTTGAAAGTTTATAATTTCTGTTACCGATTTTCAGATTAACCGTATCAGTATTCCCGGATAATATAAAATTCAGTTTCATA
Source organism: Melioribacter sp. (assembly GCA_012026935.1). Lineage (GTDB taxonomy): Bacteria > Bacteroidota > Ignavibacteria > Ignavibacteriales > Melioribacteraceae > Fen-1258. The sequence continues at coordinate 55,789 of VEPI01000028.1, forward strand.
TCTGCATCAATATTCTTAGTCCTGTTTTCGTTTAATATATCAACTTCAGTAATGTTTTTATCTGTTACTTCCGAGAGATTAAATGAAATAAAATGTTCCGGAGATAATCGTTTCAAATATTTATTTAGAATTTTTGCATCTGCGTCAAAATTAATATCCTTGTTATAATTAATTGAGTTGTCAAATTCATCGTCAATTAGGAAATCAATTATTCCTGTCTCTAAATATTTATCAACCAACATTCTATTCGCCACGCCAAATTTATTCGGAGTTGTTACAATCAAAAAAGGTTTTACCAAAACACTCTCTACAATTATATCTTCGAATAAATTATTATCGTCTTTTGATGAAAAATCTATTCCGTAGAAATAAAACCCGTCAAACTCGTAGTTTTTAACAAGTCTATTAAAATTATTTTTTATAGAAGCAGTTAGAGCAGGCGAAGCGGCTAATCTGTCCAAATAGTTGAAATCAATTGCAATAAAAAATTCCAATCCATTGCTATGAGCTAGTTCACTTGCATACTTAATAATATCTTGGGATATGAACTCTGAGTTGGAAGAAGTTAACATTAATTTGGAAAAGGTAGTTGACTTAAAAATAACGGCGTCAGGATTTTGTTTTGACAACGTTAAGATTTCATTCGTAATTTTATTCTTAGTCAAGTCCGATACAATTAAATTCTCGTTCCCAAAATCTAAAACTGAGATTTTATCTTTAAAGTATTGTGAATTAATAGGTTTAGTCGCTATCTCTTTTTTTGCTACATCAACACCCGTTGAGCATGCAGTTGCAATAATCATAATTAATGAAAGACAGCCTATGTATTTTTTCATTCTGACTCCATAAGATTTCTAGCCTCTTACAAAAAAAATCATAACTCAATTTTCTAATAACTAAGATGAAGTTTTTTATTATTCAATCTTACGAAAAGTTGGAATACTTTCATCACTAATCCTATCTACAGCAGATACCGCAACTTCATTAAGAACATACTTCTTGACGATTTTTTTGTCATTATCATTTGTGGATTTAATTTCGAAAGTTAGGGGAGCTTCATATGAAAAAGTATCGCTATCTAAAATTGTGTAATCCCACCTGTTGCCGTAATTGAAGTAAATAATCCACTTAAAAACATTTTTCTTGTTTTCATGCGACCAAGAAATTTTAATCTTATCATTTTCTTTAGCGGTGATAATTTCCGGTGATGCAAGGGGAGTCTTCTTGAACCAAGGGGTTTGAGGAACTAATGCTTGTTTTTTGTACGGCCCATTTACAATTGCATCGGATAATTCCTTGTTAGTTAGAATTGGGCCGACACTCCAGAATAAGTTGCCTGGTGAATCCGGCAGCATTCCTCTTACAATCATAATTTGATTAATCACTTCTGAATTATTTAATTCGTTATTCTCCCTATCTATATTAATACCCGGCCAGAAGTGCCTGTCTTTCAAATTCTCATTTTTCCACCATCCTAAAAGGACCGGGAAACTCTGAGGAATGGTATTTATTTTCCAATAAAGTTGTGGTGCCCAGTAATCAACCCATCCTTCATTAATCCACCGTTTTGCATCGGCATATAATTTATCATATTGATCAAATCCTTCAATTGATTCAGGGTGTTTAGGTCTCCAGATTCCAAAAGGACTTAATCCAAATTTTACATTCGGTTTAATCTCTTTTATGCTTTTGTAAACTCTTTGAATGAAGACATTAATATTTTCTCGCCGCCAATCTGCTTTACTTAATGTACCGCCATTGTTCAAATAATTTTTCCAGCTTTCATCATCGGGAAAATCTTCTTCATTATTATAAGAAGGGTATGGATAAAAATAATCGTCGAAATGAATTCCGTCAATGTCATATCTATTAATAATATCTACCACAACACTATTTGAGTAATCTTGAACTTCTTTTTTACTTGGATCCAGCCACCAATATCCCTCTTTAAGTTTCACAACCCAATCGGGATGTTTTTTAACAACTGAAAATTCTGTGACTTCTCCACCGGCAATATGATGAGCTCTGTAAGGATTTAACCAAACATGCAATTCTATGCCGCGTTTATGAGCCTCATCAATCCAGAATTCCAAAGGATCATAGTATGGATCAGGCGCTTTACCTTGATTGCCTGTTAAATAGTATGACCATGGCTCGATGCTGCTTTTATAAAGAGCATCGCATTGAGGACGAACTTGGAATATAGCTGCATTGAAATTATCATTTTTAAGTTTGTCAAGAATTCCAATCACTTCTTTTTTTTGCTCGTCAGTTGTAAGATCTTTCCTGCTAGGCCAGTTAATGTTTGCAACGGATGCAATCCAAGCTCCACGAAATTCACGTTCTACTTTAGGAATATTCGGAAATGTTTTTTCCGATCGGTCTAGTTGCAAAGTAGTACAACCTGAAATAACTATTAGAGAGACGATAACAATTTGAATAACAACTTTAGTGGTCATAATGATACCGTATAATTTTATATTTGAGTAAAGTTATTTCATAAAAATATTTATATCAACTATTTGGAAATATTATTAGGTAATTAAAACACCATAATTCTGATTACAAAATGGGCGGTCTAATATTATTTTTTCTAAAATAGATTTTAACCGTCACTAAATTCGAATTGTATTTTCAAAAGAAATGTATTTTAATTTGAAAATCCTAATATTAGTATAGTAGAATTAAGTTTAATTGTTCACAAATTAATTTTGCATTTCCGTTTTTAAGAATTCTGTGGATTCAACTGTAAAATGAGAAGAACTGTCTATCTGTTTTATCTTTTATTTCTCTTGCAAACAATAACCGCTTTTGCCCAATCTACAAATCCCAAAAGAGAATTTAGAGGTGCTTGGATAGCCACAGTACAAAATATTGATTGGCCAACAAAGGGAGCTTCGACTGCTTCGCAAAAACAAGCATTAATAAATATTCTTGATCGCTTAAAGGCTGTAAACATTAATGCAGTTATGTTTCAGATCAGACCTGAATGTGATGCATTATATAATTCCACAATTGAACCATGGTCTTACTATTTAACAGGTATTCAGGGACAAGCACCAAATCCTTTTTATGATCCATTACAATTTGCTATTGAAGAAGCTCATAAAAGAGGAATGGAATTGCATGCATGGTTTAATCCATATAGAGTTGAAAGATCTGTAGGTAATTATACAACTGCTGTAAATCACATTTCAAAAACTCATCCCGAATGGACATTTACAAAAAGTGGAGTAAAAATACTTGATCCAGGTCTTCCGCAAGTAAGAAATTATGTTGTTTCGGTAATAATGGATGTAGTAAGAAGATATGATATAGATGCAGTGCATTTTGATGATTATTTTTATCTTGATGGTATGGGAACTGAAGATGCCGCAACTTTTGCATCATACAATCCAACCAATCTTAATTTAGCAGATTGGCGTAGAAATAATGTTAACACATTAGTAAAAATGATTGATGATAATATTCAGTTAGTGAAACCGAATGTTAAATGGGGAATTAGTCCACGCGGTATATGGCGTCCGGGATATCCTGATTCAACAATAACAGGAAATGATAATTATAATTCTATTTATTGTGATGCCATGGCATGGTTACGCACTCAATCAATTGACTACATTAATCCGCAATTATATTGGAAATTTACCGGACATCAAGATTATGGAAAATTAATGCCTTGGTGGGCTGACTCTGCCGGTGTTCACAATAGACATATGTATGTTGGGCATGCGGTATATAGGATTGCATCAGGAAACGAACCTTTTAATGCTGCTGAAATACCCAAACAAATAAAATTAAATCGTACAGATCAAGATTGTCAAGGAAGTGTTCTTTATAATACTAATACAACAATAAATAATCCTCTTGGCTTTTATGATTCTCTAAAAATTTTATACAAATATCCTGCAATACCCCCTACTATGAATTGGAAAGATTTCGTAATACCAAATCCACCATCAAATTTACGATATGATAAATTAGCTGATAACAGGGGAGACGGATTATTTTGGAACGAACCATCAGTTGCTTCAGATGGTGATGTTGCTTCCAAGTATGTAGTTTATAAGTTTGCTACTCCAACTGTTCAACCATCAGATCTTGAAAATTCCTCTAACATGAATAATATTGTAGGTACTACATATGCTGAAATAAAAACAGAAAATGTAACACAGACAATGTATTTTGGTGTAACTGCATTAGACAAAAACAATAATGAAAGTGATCTTAGTTCAATAATTCCGGTTCAAATTACAATTCCGTCAAGACCTATAGTGATTTCTCCAGATGATCTTGCAATCAATCAAAGAGATACTATTAAATTTGTCTGGGAAAACACAGCACACTCTAACTATAATAGATTGCAAATTGCATCCGACCCAAATTTTAATGATCTAATTGTTAATCAAAATAACATTGTAGATACTTTTAAAACTGTAACAGGTTTCAGAGGTCTCACTACTTATTACTGGAGAATTACTGCATCAAACTTAGCTGGAGAAAGTATTACTTCTGTTGCTAGAAGTTTCACTACCGGATTTCCTATTCCCCCTCAATTATTGTTACCACTTGATCAAACATATATCTCTTCTATATCTACAAAACTTGTCTGGAAGAAATCAAATTCAGCTACAAGATATAGGCTTCAATTAGCAGAGGGTTTGTCTATCGTACCATCAAAAACAATTCTTGATACAGTAGTTACGGACACATCATTAATAGTAAACAACTTAAAAGATAAAAGCTTCTATACATGGTCTGTAATGGCTGCAAATAATTTCGGTTCAAGTGCATTGGCATCTGTTTTCAAATTTAATACCGGTACTTCTACAAATATTATGGATGATAATAGATCACTACCAACATCTTATGTATTGGATCAAAATTTTCCTAATCCATTTAATCCAATTACGAGAATTTCATTTTCAATACCGGAAAACGGATTTACAGTTATTAAAATCTACAATCTACTAGGACAGCAGATTGCAGTATTAATAAATCAAGATTTGGCAGCAGGATCATATTTTACTGAATTCAATGCAGAGAAATATCCAAGTGGAATTTATATCTATGTATTACAATCGGGATCATATATTTTAAGTAAAAAAATGATGTTGATTAAATAGTATCGAATTGGTTATCGGATATTTGTAATTGAGGTTTTGTTTTACGTACATAATTATTGTACGATAATATTCTGATTGCGAAAAATTGTTATTGTGAGAATTTTTTCACGTAAAAACGTTTGAATGATTAATTCTTGATTTAATATGAGAAATAATTTTATAAAAATTGTTTTGATTTAAATCAGATAGTCTTTATTTTCAAATAAGATATATTACTTCTAATAAAAGAGGAAAGTCATATGAAAAAGTCATTTCTACTTCTTTCTCTAGTTTTCTTGTTTGTTATTTCTCTTCAGGCACAATCTCCTATTAATGTTACTAAAATGGCAACCTACAATGCCTTTGCTGTACAAACAGCAGATACCAACAGGCCTTACTATAAGGATTTAGGTGTAAGAAGAGTGATTGTTGCTGATGCCGATAATGATGGCACTCAAGAAATTATAGCTACAGATTATTCAAACGGTGGTAGAGTTCACGTTTTGAAATACAATGGAGCGGGTGTTCTCGAAATCGTTTGGTCTTCTCCGGTTTCTAGAACTTCCAGCGGATCCACGCCAAGATTTCCTCAAGTAGGGGATTGTGATGGAGACGGAATGCCGGAAATTATTTTTGAACAAGCCGGCGAGGCTAGAATAGTTTTTTATGAGTGGGATGGTGTTTCTTGGGGAACAACACCTGCTTATGAAATAACTAATGCTATGTTTGTAGCTGCCGGTGCAAAAGCGGCAACATCAGGAAATACTTTAAGACTAAATAGAGAAGTCTTAACTGTTAAAGATTTTGATGGGGATGGAAGATCTGAGATAATAACTCACTCATATGGAAATAGTAATAGAGATGTTTACATCTTAGGAATAGATGGTCAGTTCCCTGGATTTGCATCTCTAGTAATGGAAGGCGGTCGTCCAGGTACTTCATCTAATGGAATTGATTGGGCTACCGGTTCCCATTGGAGCTCAACACCGGCTGATATTGATGGTGATGGAAAACTTGAAATTATTAATCATCACTGGAATGCATGCGGTATGTGGGCTATTCAAGTTAATGGACCAAATTCTTATACCTTCCCTGATAAAAGCAAGCCAGGTTTTTACAATAAATATTCACCTACTACACCTACTCTAAAAGATGGTGTTAGTTATTTCGGTATGGCTGCTGTAGATGTTAATGGCGATGGTCGTGATGAAATTGCCGGTACATTGTATCAAGATAATTTTGATATGGTTTTGTTTGCTTTTACACCGGCGGACACTAGTGCAAATTTATTCAGTAGCGATGCAACCGATATCTCCAACAGATTTGGAAGAATATCTTTAAAGTCAGACTTAGCTGCTTTAGGAGGAAAAACTGCTGCTGAATTCTGGCCCTGTGTAAAAGGTGATCTTAATAAAGATGGTAAAGATGAAATTTATACCGGAGGCGGAAGAGGAATTAATTTAATTGCAGTTCAGTACAAAGGTACAGGCAGTTTATTGGATAAAAATAATTATACCTCAAATTTAGTTTACAAGGGTGAAGGTGGAGAAGTATTTGCGACTATTAAAATTTATCATGGTAGAGTTGATACTGTTATTACATTCACAGATACTACTTATGTTCTAGATCCGACAAAAATTGATACAGTTAAGGAAGAGACTCCGTTCACATCTTATATTTTTGCCGATGGAGTTGATATTGATAAAGATAGTAATATGGAAATAGTTCTTTCTGAGCAAAGTGTTTATGATTCAACTTCAGTAGTTCATTATGTATGGGCCCCCGCTACTAAATCGTGGGAACGTGATAATGCCGCTTCTCATAAGGTTATAAATTATTATCGTATACCTATTCGTGTTCTAGAGTATACCGGGGCAACCGGACTAAAAGATGAGGGCTACAAGATTGTAACTCCTGATGATTATATATTGGAAAATAATTACCCTAATCCATTCAATCCAAGTACAACAATAAATTTTTCTCTTCCTGTACAGAAAAAAATATCTCTTAAGATTTATGATATGCTTGGTAGAGAAGTAGCTACTTTAATTGACAATGAAGTTTATGAAAAAGGAAACGCTAAGATAATATGGAATGGAACAAATAAATATGGCGCCAGAGTTGCAAGCGGAAATTATATTGCAACTTTAACCTATGGTAATTTTGCCAAATCTATAAAGATGACTTTGTTGAAATAACAATTGAAAGTTCTCGAAGGGAGGCTGAATCAAAAATTATAAATTGATGTAGGACAAATTAAAGTGTGAGTCTTTTGTTGCATCTATTAAATTATTTTTGAACAGCCTCTTGTCTTTTCAATCATTAATGATTTTATTAAAAACAACACGTCCAAAATTCTTTGAAGAGGCGCACTAATGCAGAAAGTTTTTTTGCTAATTATTGTTGCGGCATTTTTCTTTACAAATTCTAATCTCACTTACTCCCAATCTACCGGTAAAATTATGGGCAAAGTAACAGACGCATCTCTGGGTGAAGGAATCCCCTTTGCAAATATAATGATTGAGGGTACAACAACCGGTGCCGCATCAGATTTAGAGGGAAATTATGTTATACTAAATGTACCACCCGGTAAATATAATGTTACAGCATCGTATATAGGTTATAAAAAAATTACAATAAAAGCTGTATCTGTTAATGTTGGCTTTACTACTACATTAAATATTAAGTTAACACCCGGGGAAGTTACATTAGATGCGGTTATTGTACAGGGCGAAAGAAATCCTCTGATCAGGCAAGATTTAACTAACCCAACTGTTGCAATCACATCTGAATCAGTAGATATTTTACCTGTCTATAATATAAGCGATGTAATAAAGTTGCAGGCTGGTGTTGTTACCGGCGATGATGGAAGTATCCATGTAAGAGGTGGATACGGTAATGAAGTGGCTTATACTTTAAATGGACTTTCTTTAAACGATCCTTATGGTAATTCTAGAGCCGTTGGGCTTGCTACAAATGCAGTTCAAGAAGCATCTGTTTCAACAGGAACGTTTAGTGCAGAATTTGGTAACGCTCTAAGCGGAGTTGTAAATTATGTTACCAAAGAAGGCGGCGAGACTTTTACTTTTAGTGTAAAAGGTTATGGCGGAGATTATGCAACTTCAAGAACAGATTTGTTTAACAACCTGAATAAAATAGATTATTTTAATTCAGGCAGAGTAGAAGCTACATTAGGCGGACCAATTCCGATAACTCAATCAACAAGAATTTTCTTCTCAGGTGTTTTTGAAAATTATAAAGGGACGTATTACGGTTATAGATTATATAACCCGAGTGATTCTTATTTAACCCCTGATAATTTTAAAAGTACTGATGCAAGATACGGCAACGCAACCGGGGCATATTTTTTCAATCCATTTGACCCTAATGGTAATGGTTTACCATCCGGCGATAAACAATTAGTCGCTATGGATCCGAGTAATTCGTTGAATTTACAATTTAACATCAGTCAAAGATTTGGTTCATATATAAAATTAAAATATGAGTTTGTATATGATAGGGCAAAATCACGTTCATTTGATAGAAGTTATCTTTTCAATCCAGATGGAGTTAGTTGGGATTATAGTCGAGGAGTTATTAATACATTAGATTTGACGCACACTTTAAGCAACAACACTTTTTACACATTGAAAGCTTCCTACTCATATAATAGGGCAGAATCCTATCTTTATGCCGACCCGAATGATCCGAGATACCTGCCAAGTTTTTATAGAAAAACTATTGGCAATACAACTTATTATGCAGGCGGAACAGACAATGATATTGTAAAGAGAGCTACTACAACTCTTAGTGTTAAAGGTGATATTGTTTCGCAAATGTTTGGTGTTCATGAGATTAGAGCCGGATTTGAAATTAGGAAACACAATGTTAAAAGAGATGGTTTTACTCTGGATTTTTATAAATATAAAGTAATTAACGGAGTTCCATCAGTTACATCATTAAGTGTTAATGATTTATTATATGATCGTGCACTTACGATTCAACGCGGTGGAATACAAAGCGTTTCAACTTATGATAAAAATCCAATTCAAGGATCTGTTTACATTCTTGACAAAATGGAGCTTGCTAAGACTTTAATTTTAAATATTGGTTTAAGATATGAATTCTTTGATGCCGCTTCCGATTATAACTATGACATTTCAAAAAATCTCACAGATTCTTTATCGGGATATATGAACGCTTATCTTAAACCTGCTGAAGTTAAACACATGCTCTCACCAAGATTTAGTGTCTCTTATCCGATAACGGATAGGGGCGTAATAAGATTTTCTTACGGGCATTTTTATCAGATTGGGTCCTTGTCAAGTTTATATCAAAATGATTTAAGGTGGGTTGCTAACGTCTCGTCTATTCCCACATTTGGCAATTCAAATGTTAATCCTCAAAAATCTATCCAATATGAAATTGGTCTTCAGCAGCAATTAACGGATGATCTTAAATTTGATCTCACTGCTTATTATAAAGATGTACGCGATTACATTTTTACTCAGACTATATATACCGAGAAAGCAAGGCAATATAATATTTTAACAAACTTAGCTTATTCCAATGTTAGAGGAATTACTCTTTCTTTTCTTAAAAGACGTTCACTCGACGGTATGTTCGCCGCTACTTTAGATTATACTTTTCAGATTGCGGAAGGAAACAGAACCGAGCCCCAAGTGGATTTATTTTTTAGTGAAGCTGCAGGAAAACAAACAGAAACTTTTCTTGTCCCGCTCAGCTTTGATAGATCCCATTTAATAAATGGTACTTTTAGTTTTTCCGATCCGAAATCATGGTCACTTGGAGTGATTTATAACATTCAAGCCGGAACACCTTATACTGTGGCGTTACCGCCGAGTTTATCAACTATCACATATGAACAAAACTCTGCAACTAAATCAATGCAATGGGAAGTTGATTTGAAATTTGAAAAATTCTTTTCCTTTGGATCGAATTTATGTTCAGTATCTATTAATGTAAATAATTTATTTGATACACAAAATGACAGATCGGTTTATGCAAGTTCTGGAAAAGCATTATCTAATGTTGAGCAAAAATTAAATGCTAATCAATTTAATGATTTACGCAGCAGGATAAGCAGAGGCGATCAGGGTATGATTGATGTGAGCTATCTTGACAATTATTATTCTCAACGTCCGGAACGCGTTAACAGGCCTCGAGAAGTAAGGCTTGGATTCTCTTTAATCTTTAAATAAATACTTATAGGATATTAATGATGGCTAAGAAAAATATTTCGATTCTTCTGTACTTGTTCGTACTTATAGGATTAACCTTTGGCCAGGTAAAGGACAAAGTAGATGATTATTACTATAAAAATTTAACTCCTGAACAATCCTTGAAAATTTTTGGTCCGATTAAAGGAACTAAATTAAATAAAATTGCCGGAGATAAAAGGGAAATAAAAGATATTACTATCAAAGGTAATAAAATTACAACTATCCTTTATAATTATGGATCTGTATGCGCCCCCAGTGTATTATCTAACGTTGAAGATTTGGTTTGGAATGGTCTTGGATACGGTTTTGAATTTGGTTTTATTGCTGGAGCCGAAGTTTTAGATGTTAATGGTGATACTCTCCACATAATAAGCGATTCACATGTTAGATCAACTGAAGGTGATTACAGCCCAAATGCTTCATTAAAGTATGGGTGGTTACCAAGAGCCGGTTACTCTGATAATAACCAGGATAAAGTTGCTTCCTTAAATTCTGAAGATAAAAATGGTGATGGGAAACCTGATTCTTGGCCTGAAAACTGGTATTCACCTGGCGCCGGTAAATATTTATGGCCTGCTTTTTTGGGTGATATGGCAACCGCACCGGATGAGGAAGTTTTTTATGCAATTGATGACTATACAAACTATGAATTTATTGATAGATATCAACCCTTTCCAAGTGATCTTACAAAAGGAGGTTTGGGATTAGAAGCAACTGTAAGGATACTTCAATTCAACAACCCAATGGCAGAAGATATAATTTTTATGGTTTATCAAATTACAAACGCTTCTGAAAAAGATTTAGATAAAGTTTACGTAGGTATGTTTGGCGATCCACACGTTGGAGGGTCAACCGATTATCTTGATGACCGTGCATTTTTTATCCCTCCAAAAGGCACACTTGCTGAATCATATGATCAGCGGGCAAGAAGCATGGTTTATGCTTGGGATGCTGATTTCAAAGGAATGGGAGGCAAAGTACCCGGTTATTTTGGCTGGAAATTTTTAGAATCTCCTTCATTTGATAAAAATGGAAGAGACGATGATGATGATGGAATAATAGACGAGAGCCCATTTAATGACAAAGGAATTTTTATAGATGGTGTTGCTACTCCATTAAATTATGGTATTTACGATGTTGTAAAATATACAAAAGTTTATGGTGCACCAAAGCCAAGATGGTCTGGAGACGAGGATGGCGATTGGGATCCGGAAAAACATGATATAGGTATTGACGGTATTGGGCCGGAATCTAAAAACTATCCTGGTCCCGATTATGGAGAAGGTGACGGAGTACCATCGCAAGCGTTTTATAAGGATCTAAATAACAATGGAATATTTGATAAAGAAGAGACTAGTACTTTAAGTGATATTCAACTTCCCGGTTATAAGTGGGCCGGTTCAGAGCCGAATTTTGGTTACAGAGATATTTCGGAATCAGATATGGTTGGCCTAACCGGATTTACAGCCGCAAGATATGGCGCTCCTAATTTTCCCAAAGAAGATGAATTGATTTGGCAATGGATTAGTAAACCGGAAATAGACCCTGAGCAGGCTTTATTGAAAGAGGAAGGGGACAATATTTTTTGTTTTTCAACCGGTCCTATGTCATTAAAAAAAGGTGAGACTCAAAGATTTTCGATGGCTATTATAATGGGTGAAAATAAAGATGATTTAATTCTTAATGCAATTACTTCTGTAAGAATTCTTGAAGCAGATTACAGATTTGCGCAACCACCTGCAAAACCGATTGTTAAAGCCGTTGCTGAAGATGGAAAAGTTAAATTATACTGGGATGCGAAATCTGAAGACTCAATTGATCCATTAACACAGGATAAGGATTTTGAAGGATATAAAATTTACCGCAGTAGGAACTTTAATTTCTCTGATGTTTACAGTATAACAGATGCAAATGGTGTTGCTTTCCTTGGTCAGGCACTACTAGATCCTAACACAGGTAAAAGAGCACAGTTTGATTTGATAGATAGTTACTCGGGATTGGCACAAAGAGAATATGATGGACGCGGAGTAAAATACTATTTGGGTAGTAATACCGGTTTGCAGCATGAGTATGTAGATTCAACAGTTCAAAACGGAATTACATATTACTATGCTGTGGTTGCTTACGATCACGGTTCTCCTGACCTGCCCCCAACGGAAACTCAATCAGTTATTCAACAAGATCCTTTAACTGGTAAATTAATTTTTGATGTTAATACTGTTCAGGTAACTCCTGGACCAGTATCAAAAGGGGTTGTTTCTCCAGAAGCAGGAATTGACGGGTCTCCGGTTTCAATTAATTCCGATGCCACTGGAAAAATATCTATAAAAGTAATTGATGCTTTAGCGGTTGATGATAAGTTATACAGAATTGAATTTAATGAAGCTCAGTCCTACAGTGTGCTTGATTCTACGGGTGTTGAAACAACATTTAGATCGAAGGACACAATTCTTGTTAACCTGCCAAATAAAAATATTCGATCTGGCAGTATTAGTGTTTTTGATCAATCAAACAATTTGGTAGATCCATCAAAGTATATTGTAAATTATACTTCCGGTCAGATTGCAGGCGTAAAACACGGTGATCTAATAACAGGAACTATCTATAAAGTTAAATACAGATATTATCCTTTTTACAAGAGTCACCTGCTCAATAATGAAGATGCAAATCCTACGTTCGATGGTTTAAAAGTTTTTGTTCAAAATGATGAATTAAACTTTGATTCGGAAAATTCCAAATTTATACACGGTAGCGATGTAACTGTTTTGGATACTATATTTTATCCTGCTTTAATAGGCATAGCAGGCTTAAGGACAAAAATAAGTGCCGATTGGGAAATTAGATGGAAGGATGTGGATACTTTGTCAAACGGGAGTTGGAAATTTGCTGATACGGTTAAAACTTTAACCGGTACTTTTGCAATGCCTTTTCAAATATTTAACATAACTGCCAATGCACCGGCAACCTTTGTTATAGATGAATTGGTCCCCGGTAAAAAAAATAATAAACGATGGGACTGGGGCGAAGGAATTGTTCTTCAACCACAGGGTGCAACAAATGCAGCTACCAGCTATGAAGTAATTTTATCATTGGATAAATCTGCTCCTGTTCAAAAACTTCCAAAGAACGGTGATATATACCAAATCAAAACAAAAAAACCTTTTGAAAAAAATGATTTATTTGTTTTTAACACCAAAAAAGCTGAAATAAAAAATGAAGTCATAAAACAAGGCTTAAATGATATTTATGTAGTACCTAATCCATACGTTGCATACAGTATTTCCGAAAATCCTGGTAGAACATTTACAAATAGAGGTGAGAGAGAAATACAATTTAGAAATCTTCCACATACATGTACTATAAGAATATATACATTAACCGGTGAACTAGTTGATACGATTGTAAAGGATGATTTCACAAGTATCGCTAGTTGGGATCTTCTAAGTTCAGAGGGTATGAGGATAGCCTATGGTGTATATATTTATCATGTTGATATTCCGAATGTTGGAGAAGTAATAGGAAAATTTGCTGTAATAAAATAATGATGGATAATTTTTGGGGACAGATTTTTTATTTGTCCCTTACTTAACTGAAAATGAATTTACGGAGAAAGCTGAGTATGAGAAAGTTTTTTCTACTGATAACATTAAGCATCTTCATCCTTTTTAGTAATACTAATTTATACTCACAGATATTTAGAGACATTACTAAAGTCGGTACTACTGCCGGTCAATTTTTGAAGATAGGACCGGGAGCGCGAGCACTTGGAATGGGGGGAACATATGTCGGAATAAGTGACGATATCTATGCAGTATATTATAATCCAGCTGGACTCGCGATTAGTAAAGGGAATGGACAAGTTGCGTTTAGTCATACACAATGGTTGGCAAACATAAATTACGACTTTGCTGCTGCATCATTGAATATTGAATCCTTTGGCTCTTTATTTATAACCGTCACATCATTGCGGGTACCGGAGGAAAAAGTTAGGACGTTTGAATTTCCTGAAGGCAACGGACAATTCTGGGACGCCGGCTCGGTTTCTTTCGGTGCAGGTTTTGCGATGAGTCTTACTGATAGATTCTCTATAGGATTTCACGCGAAGTACATTCGTGAATCAATTTGGAGTAGTTCAGCAAGTGGTTTTGCTTTAGATGTTGGTACTTATTACATAACACCGTTTAATGATTTAATTATTGGAGCGAGTGTTACTAACTTTGGCACCAAAATGAAAATGGATGGGAGAGATATTCAAATAAACTATGATCCTGATAATAATCCGTTTACCGGACCAAATAATATTCCTTCTCAATTTGAAATGGATCAGTATGATCTCCCGCTTACATTTAGAATCGGATTTTCAATGGATGTAATTAAGACAAGATACATTAGAGTTAAAACTGCTTTCGATGCCACTCATCCAAATGATAATGTTGAATACGTTAATGCCGGTATTGAACTTGCTTATGATGAATTATTTTTTATTAGAGGCGGTTATAAATCTCTCTTTCTATCTAATAGCGAACAAAGTTTTACTTTGGGTGCAGGTATTAATTATGAAATGAGCTCGGGACTAAATTTAAAAATAAATTATGCTTATGGAGATTACGGGAGATTAAAGAACATCCAGTATATTGATATCGGGATAGTTTTTTAATCCTTTGAATTTATCATGTAAGATGTCTGGTTATACTTTTACTCTATGTAGTTATAAAATTTTCGAGAAAATGTTACTGCTAATGTAAGACTTTTGTAAAAAGCTATTTTAGTAAATCAAGAATTCCCTTCTTAAAAATTTTTAAGAGGGGAATTCTTTTGAAATGAAATGGCCAATATTTACTCTCTTCATAAATTATTTCTGTTTTTTAATTTATACTAATTGGAATATAAAACTTGATGGAGATATAAAATTAGATGGTTACAGTATTTCTCCCTTATAGTGGTTTGCTTCACAGCATTGACATAATAAATGAATTGATTAATTGTGATTTAGTTTCTAAAATTTATTTATTAGCCGGTGACGATAAATATGAGCCGCCTAATAAATGTGAAATTATTAAAGTAAACGATTTGACTAGCTCGGCCACTGTCGGTTTAATTATTAAAAATACTCAAACAAAATACGTCTTGTTATTTACTCAAGATAACAGATATCAATTTGCCCAGTTTGCTTTCGAAAGGTTTTATAATGTTATAAACAGTACAGGTGCAGGATTAGTCTATTCCAATTATTCAATAATTAAAAATGATTCTGTAACTCGTCATCCTGTAAATGATTATCAATTAGGAAGTTTAAGAGATGATTTTGATTTTGGTAATATGGTATTTCTAAATGCAGAATTACTGAAATCGTTTAAGAATGACAATGAATATAAATACGCCGGAATATATAATTTGCGATTGCATCTCTCACGGCTAAGTGAGTTTCTAAGAATACCTGAATATTTATATACAACTATTGAATCCGACTCAAGGGAAAGCGGTGTTAAACAATTTGATTATGTTAATCCTAAGAACAGGGATGTCCAAATTGAAATGGAAAAAGTCGTTTCGGATCATTTAAGGAAAATTGATGCTTACCTTACCCCGAAATTTAAGTACATTGAAATTGAAAATGACACTTTCGAATATGAAGCCTCTGTAATAATCCCGGTAAGAAATAGAGTTAGTACCATTAGTGATGCTATCCATTCTGTTCTTTCACAAAAAACTAATTTTAGATTCAACATTATTGTTGTTGATAATTATTCCGATGACGGTACAACTGAAAAAATAAAAGAATTAGCAAAAAAAGATCCCCGATTGATTCATATTATCCCCGAAAGAAAAGATTTAGGAATAGGCGGATGCTGGAATGAAGCTGTCCATAATAAATTATGCGGAAGATTTGCTATACAATTGGACAGTGATGATGTTTATGCAAATGAGAAAACTGCCCAAATAATAGTTGATACTTTTAAGAAAGAAAAATGTGCGATGGTTATTGGTACATATAAGATGACAAATTTTAAGCTGGAAGAAATACCTCCTGGCACAATTGATCATAGAGAATGGACCCCTGATAATGGACGAAATAATGCGCTCAGGATTAATGGACTTGGTGCACCAAGAGCGTTTTATGCTCCTCTTCTTCGTAAATATAAAATTCCAAATGTAAGTTACGGTGAAGATTATGCCATTGGATTGATGATATCGAGAGACTATCAAATCGGTAGAATCTACGAACCTATTTATCTTTGCAGGAGATGGGAGGGAAATTCGGATGCTGCTTTGGATATTGATAAACAAAATTATTACAATGAATATAAAGACAGATTAAGAACGATCGAAGTGCTAGCGCGTCAATGGAAAAATAAAAATGCAGACAAGGTTTGATAATCGAGAAAAGTATATTGATTATAATGAATTAAGAAAGAATTTTGATGGTGATATTCTATTAGATGAATTATCTAAAATTATTTATGCTACAGATGCTTCAGTTTACCGAGAAAAACCTCTAGCTGTTGTAATCCCTAAAACAAAAAATGACGTAAAGTTAATTGTAAGGTTTGCATCTGAGAATAACATTTCGATCATTCCGCGAGCAGCCGGAACTTCATTAGCGGGACAGGTGGTAGGCAACGGTATTGTTGTAGACATTTCAAAATACATGACTAAAATTCTGGAACTGAACACTGAAGAAAAATGGGTTAAAGTTCAACCCGGGGTTGTATTAGATGAACTGAATATTTATCTGAAGAGACACGGATTGTTTTTTGGTCCGGAAACGGCTTCCGGCAACAGATGTATGCTTGGCGGAATGTTGGGGAATAATTCGTGCGGTTCACATTCTATATTATATGGCTCAACCCGCGATCACGTTCTAGAAGCAAATGTAATTTTAAGCGACGGCTCGGAAGTTTGTTTCACAACTTTGAAAAAAGAAGAACTAGTTGAAAAATGCAATGGACCTTCCCTTGAAAATAAAATTTATAAAAATTTATTTGAGATATTGTCGGACAAAAAAAATCAAGAAGAATTAATTAATGAGTACCCTACTCAAGAAATAAACAGAAGAAATAACGGCTACGCAATTGATCAACTCTTGAAATGTAATGCTTTCGGAATGGGAGACGCAGATTTTAATGTTTGCAAACTGTTAGCCGGCTCAGAAGGAACATTAGCTTTCACGACAGAAATAAAATTAAACTTGGTTCCTCTTCCTCCCAAAGTTGTTGGTGTTGTTGCCATTCACATGAATTCTTTAGAAGAATCATTTAGAGCAAATCTTGTTGCATTGAAATATAAACCCGGTGCTGTTGAATTAATTGATGGAAAGATTCTTGAGTACGCGAAAGTAAATATCGAACAAAAGAAGAATCGTTTCTTTATTAAAGGTGATCCGGCCGCTTTGGTAGTGGTCGAATTTGCAAGAGATTCTGAAGAAGAGATAAAACAGATTGCAAATGAACTTGAAAGAGAATTGAGAGAAGGAAATTATGGTTATCACTTCCCACTATTGCTAAATGATGATGTCAATAAAGTGTGGTCTCTTAGAAAAGCCGGATTAGGATTATTAGGCAATATTCCAGGAGATAAAAGAACCGAACAATTTATTGAAGATACTTGTGTCCGTCCGATTGACTTACCGGACTTTATGAATGAGTTTTGCCGGATATTAAAAAAGAATAATCTGGATTCAGCTTATTATGCACATCTTGGTTCAGGCGAACTTCATTTAACTCCAATGATGAATTTGAAAGATCCCTACGATGTAAAGCTATTCTATACAATGACAAAAGAAATTGCTCATCTTGTAAAAAAATATAAGGGATCGTTAAGCGGTGAGCATGGTGACGGCAGATTAAGGGGTGAATTTATTCCCATTGTGATTGGTGAACATAATTACCAGTTGTGTAAAGAAATAAAAAATGTTTGGGACCCGAAAAATATTTTTAATCCGGGTAAGGTTGTTGATACAGTTGCGATGAATACGAATTTGAGATTTGAAGTTGATAAGAAACCTAAAGAAATTTCTACCATTTATGATTTCTCGACAACAAAAGGAATTTTAAGAGCCGCTGAAAAATGTAATGGCTCGGCAGATTGCAGAAAATCCGATTTGATCGGCGGAACAATGTGCCCGAGTTACAGAGCAACACGTGAAGAAAAGAATTCAACAAGGGCGCGCGCAAATACATTACGGGAACTTCTAACAAGATCTCAAAAAACAAATCCTTTTGACCATAGCGAAATTTATGAGGTTATGGATCTATGCCTTTCTTGTAAAGCATGCAAGTCGGAATGTCCGTCCGGCATTGATATGGCGAAATTGAAAAGCGAGTTTTTGCAACATTATTACGATGCGAATGGAACACCTTTAAGAACAAAATTGATTGCGTACTTACCAAAAATTAATTCAATCATTTCAAAATTTACCAGCATTGTAAATCTATTTCTAAAGTATAAACTGATAAATCAATTAATAGGATTTAGTCCGAAACGCTGCATCCCTTTACTATCAAAAAATACTTTCCTTAATTGGCATAAAAAAAATAAGGATAGGTATAAAAAAACAAATTATCCGAACGGAAAATTATTTTTATTCGTTGATGAGTTTACGAATTATAATGAATCCGAACTGGGTGTAAAAACTTTTCTTCTATTTACTCGTTTGGGCTATGAAGTTGTAATCCCGAAACATTTGGAAAGCGGAAGAACATTTATTACCAAGGGTTTATTAAGAAATGCAAAAAAAATAGCGAATGAGAATATAAGGTTGCTAAAAGATGTAATTGATCCGGAAACACCTTTAGTGGGAATTGAAGTTTCAGCAATTCTTTCTTTTAGGGACGAATACCTTGATCTTGTTGATGCTGAATTAAAAGTAGATGCCGAAAAAGTGTCGGAATCAACTTTTACGATCGAAGAATTTCTTTCAATGGAAAACAAGAAAGGGAAAATATCTTCTTCATCTTTTACAAATGATTTCAAAAAAATTAAACTACATGGTCATTGCCAGCAAAAAGCAATAGCGTCAACAAAGGCAACAATTGATATACTTTCATTGCCGCAAAATTATGAAGTGGAAGAAATTCCATCCGGTTGCTGCGGAATGGCTGGAGCCTTTGGTTACGAAAAAGAACATTATGATCTATCAATGAAAGTTGGAGAGTTGGTTCTATTCCCTGCAGTGAGGAAGGAAAATCCCGATACGATAATTTGCGCACCCGGTACAAGCTGCAGACATCAAATTAAAGATGGTACTGAAAGAACGGCATACCATCCTATAGAAATAATTTACGATGCTCTTATAAAATAATTATTCATATGAAAAAAACTAATGATGAAAATATTAAACAACATTATTTAATGGATAGTGCACCAGGCGCAGTAACAAAAATAAACGGTAAAGAATATTCTTACTTCGGCGGAACAAGTTATTACGAACTGCATAAAAATAAAGAAGTAATCAACTCTGCTATCAATGCATTAAAAAAATATGGGATTAATAGTTCATCTTCCCGAAATAGTTATGGTACAACACAGCTTTTGTTGGATGTGGAAAGGGAAGCATCGAAATTTTTTAATTGTGATGATGCTGTTTATTTGCCTTCCGGATTTCTAAGTGATTTAGCTGGAGTACATGCTTTATCGAGTAGAAAAATGTTTGATGTTATTTTTATAGATGAGATTTCTCATTACAGTAATGATTACGCAGCCAAGTTAAGCGGTAAACCAATTTATAAATTCTCGCACATGGATGATGTTGATCTCGAAAAAAAAATGTCCAGCAATCTTCTGCCAAGGCAACAACCATTAATAATCACGGACGGAATATTTCCAATATTCGGTAAGATTGCACCGGTTAAGAAATATTTGAGTATCATAGAAAAGTTTAACGGAATTTTATGGGTAGATGATGCACATGCGCTTGGTATTCTTGGACCAAACGGAAGAGGAACTTATGAACATTATGGTTTAACTTCGGAAAGATTTTATTTTGGAGGAACCTTTTCGAAAGCTTTCGGAGGATTTGGCGGAATTATTCCGGGAAATAAAAAATTTATTGATGAGATTAAAAATAATCAGATACAAAACGGAGCTACACCGCCGCCTTCATCTGCTGCCGCTGCAAGTTTAACGGGATTAAAATTAGTTAAATCAAAACCGGAGTTGAGACTTAAATTGTGGAGAAATGCCAAACGATTGAAAACAGGATTAAGAAGTTTGGGTATTGATGTGGAAGATACAAATGTACCAATCGTGGCATGGGCGATGGGCAATAAATCTGAAATGCAAAAAATTCAAAAAGAGTTAATGAAAAAGAATATTGTAATACAGTACATCCAGTATATTGGTTCGGGGGATGAAGGTGCGTTAAGAATTGTTGTCTTTTCTTCACATACACCACAGCAAATTGATAATTTAATTTATGAGCTGAAAAAGATTATCTGAGTATTTAGAATTACTATATACTAGTTAGGGAAAAACTGAAAGCAATGGAAAATATTACAACAATTGATAAAAATTTATTTATTAATTATGCTGAAAAATATGGTACGCCATTATATATATATGATGCGGATCTAATTGTAAAGCGGTACAAAGAACTTTATAAGTATATAAAGTGGCCAAAGCTAAAAATATTATATGCGATGAAAGCAAACTATAATATCGGCATTTTGAATTTGCTGAAAAATAATCAAGCCTTTCTTGATACAGTTAGCCCGGCAGAAGTGCATCTTGCATTAAAATTGGGATTCTCGAAGGAAGATATTTTATTCACAGCAAATAATATTACCGATGATGAAATGCACGAAATTAAAAAAACCGGCGTGCTTTTTAACATTGGTTCGTTGAGCAGGTTACAAAAATTTTCTGCTGCCTATCCGGGAAGTGAAGTTTGTATTAGATTTAATCCGGATGTTTACGCGGGAGAACATAAGCATGTACAAACCGGCGGAGCAATTACAAAATTTGGTGTGTTGTTGTCAGAGGTTGATCGAATAAAAGAGATTACTAATAAATATAATATCAAAGTTATTGGACTTCATGAACACACAGGTTCGGGGATAAGTGAGACAGATAAAATTTATAAAAGTATGACGAACTTGCTTGGAATTGCAAATCAACAAGATTTTCCGCATTTGCAGTTTATAGATTTCGGTGGAGGGTTTAAGGTTCCTTATAAACCAACAAGTACAAGAATTGATTACGCAGGATTTGGAGAAAAGATCAGTTCTATTTTCTCTGATTTCTGTAAACGGTATGGAAGAGATTTATATATTTATTTTGAGCCTGGAAAATATATTGTTGCTGAGTCGGGATATCTTTTAATGGAAGTGAATTCCATAAAAAATAACAGAGAAAGATTAATTGCCGGTACAAATTCCGGATTCAATCACCTTATACGACCTTTGCTTTACGATGCATATCATCAAATTGAAAACATTAGTAATCCAAAAGGTGAATTAAAAATTTATGATGTATGCGGGAATATTTGCGAGACAGGCGATTGCTTTGCAGAGCAGAGAGAATTACCGGAAATTCGTGAAGGTGATAAACTTATTATTAAAAATGCCGGCGCTTATTGTTATTCCATGGGCAGTATTTATAATTTAAGATCAATGCCCTCTGAATTATTGGTTGCCGGAGGAAAAGAGTTTTTAATTACGAAAAGACTATCAAACAAAGAATTAGCAGACTCATTAATTTCTTCCGCTAATGACGAAATTAATTTATAATTATTCCATTGCAGTATTATTTCAATTCTCATTTTTCTTTAATTTCCTAACAACAATAAGAGAGTTATCTCTGTAAAATAACAGTACTTTAGATTTTAATTTCATATAAATGTATATTAACAAATAACTCTACGTAAATATTTTGTACAAGAATTATGAATTATTATTCAATCATACCTATAGTAGCACTTCTTTTTAATGGGGCTGTATGGAGTTATATATTTATTAATAGAAAAGAACGACCCATCAATAATTCTTTTCTACTTTACTCAACAAATTTAACACTATGGATTGTCTTAGAAATTATTTTGCGCCAGCCTCTGCCAGCAGAATATATTATGCCTCTTATAAAGATTGAATCAATAATGAGTTTGGCGTCGGCTTTTTGGTTCCTAAATTTTACTTATACTTTTATTGGAAGGAAAAGGGATTTGATCTTTTACATTTTTTCTACATCCGTTTTTACAACTGTCTTAACAAGTATAAGTACTAATTTTATTTTTACAGGTTACATTAAAACAATATGGGGTTATGATAAAATTCAAGGCGGACTTTATTTCCCGGCAGTTATAATAGCTATTATTTTACCTGCTATTTACTCGGTATATCTCATAGTGACAAAAATAAAATCAACTACAGACTATACTTATAAAAAAACTTTGCCTTTAATACTTATGGGTTCATTAATAACTCTCATTTTAGGTTTAGTCTCTAATGTGCTGCTTCCTCGTATACTAAATATTCACAATATAGTCCAAATCGGAGAATCGGTAACTGTAGTTCAATCATATTTCATTTTGATTGCTGTAATTAAGTACAGATTATTTACCCCTGGAGTTGAAGATATTGCAAACGATCTATTCGCAAGTATGAAAGAGGCTGTGCTCATTCTTGATAAAGGGGGTAAAATACTTCAATCTAATGCATATGCTGATAGATTATTCAGAGCGAATCTTGAAAATAAAAAAGAAGTAGTCAATGTTAACAATCTATTTAGTAACTATGAAATAAACAAAGACTTCTCTGATTCCGAGGTAGATTATATATCGAATGGTGAAAAGAAAATACTCTCTCTCACACAAATGGGGATTATACATAAGAATGTTGAACTAGGAAGAATTCTTATTGCACGCGATATTACTGAACGCAAACAAGCTGAAGAAGCGTTGCGTGAATCCGAGGCAAAATTCAGATGGCTGTTTGAGAATGTCCCTGATGGAATTTACCTTAGCACACCAGACGGTAAACTTGTTAATGTCAATGATACCTTAGTGCAGATGCTTGGTTATAATTCTAAGGAAGAACTTTTATCTGCAGATATTGTGAATGAATTATACCTGAAACCTTCCGAAAGGACATTTTGGATAGAGAAACTAGAAGTCAACGGTAAGTTACACAGCATAGAGCTTCATCTTAAACGTAAAGATGGTACTCCATTGACTGTGAGAGAAAATGCTCATCTGCTTGCTGATAAACGTGGTATGCTGTTTTATGAAGGCACGCTGACTGATATCACCAAGCTCAAAGAGGCAGAGAAAGCGTTGCGTTCATCTGAGATCCGCTTCCGTTCGGTTTGGGAAAACTCAACAGATGGAATGCGACTAACAGACAAAAATGGAAAAATTGTTGCAGTTAATGAAGCATTTTGTAATTTGATAGAAATGAAAGCACAGGACCTTTTAGAACAACCACTTACAGTTACATATAAAGAGAACATAAACAAAGAGGGTATGCTTCGAAACTATCGGACCCGCTTTGAAGAGAGAAGTTTCCAAACTAATCTTGAGCAGAAGCTTAAACTCCCTTCGGGCAAAGTTGTATTTCTTGAAGGCACGTATACATTTGTTGACATTGAATTCGGTGATGCACTCTTGCTGAGCGTCTTTCGTAATATAACTGAAAGGAAGCTGAATGAGCAGGCACTCAAAAAAAATAAATTAATGATGAACCGCGCTGAAGAAATTGCTCATTCGGGTAGTTGGGAATTGGATTTAGAAACTGATAAATTAAATTGTTCGTCGGAACTTTTCCAAATATATGGTCTTCAACCCGAAAATTTTGACGGGAAGTTTGAATCAATTCTAAAATTAGTTCACTCTGAGGACTCCGATAAAATTCTAGCAAATATTAATCATGCGCGCGAATCGCATGAACCTTTTGAACACTACGAAAGGATAATTAGACCGGATGGTGAACAACGTATTTTGTTTACAAAGGGAATTGTTCTTGACAACACCGAAGGAAGTGCAAAAACTATTTATGGCTCCTGCTTGGATGTAACTGAATTTAAAAGAGTAGAGGATGCACTAATTAACTCTAGCGAAAAGTTAAGAGCACTTTCGGCAAGTCTTGAAGCAGCAAGAGAAGAAGAACGTTCATATATAGCTAGAGAACTTCATGATGAACTTGGACAGGTATTAACTGCTATTAAAATGGATCTAACCTTGATGCAAGATGATTTACAAGTCAAACCGAATTTGCTAAAAGGAGAATTAACTGAACAATTGGTTCAAATTGAAAAAATGATTGATCGCCTTATCAGTACAGTAAAGAATATCGCAACTGAACTTAGGCCGGATATTTTAGATCACCTGGGATTAATTGCCGCTTTAGAATGGCAAGCAAAAGAATTTGAGAAAAGGCATAAAGTCAGTTGTGATTTTAATAGTAATATCAATAAGATTGAATTGGGAAAAGATATATCAACGGCCGTTTTCCGTATATTTCAAGAAACATTAACAAATGTTGCGCGACATTCGTATGCTTCACAAGTGGCAGCCAAGATACAATTGCTGGGAGACAAATTAATTTTAGAAGTTGAAGATAACGGCAAGGGAATATCAAAAGAACAACTATTCAATATCTCATCAATTGGAATAACGGGAATGAAGGAAAGAGCAAAATTTTTAGGGGGAAAAGTTTTTATTGAAGGCCAAGAAGGAAAGGGAACAAAAGTTTTTCTCGAGATGCCTCTTTCCCATGGGGACCAAATTAAATAAAATTCAGAGGGTGCAATGAAAATAATAATTGTTGATGACCATGAATTGGTGCGTGAAGGATTAAAAAAAGTTCTTCTCAAGGAACCCGGAATACAATTGGTCGGTGAAGCAAACAATACATTAGAACTTTTTAAATTATTGGAAGAAACGGAAGTTGATTTGGTGGTACTGGATATTACAATGCCCGGAAGAAGTGGTCTAGATATTATCAGCGAACTCAAAAACCTGAATGATCATATTCGTATTCTGATTTTGAGTATGCATCCCGAAGAAAGATTTGCGTTACGAGCATTAAAAGCAGGCGCTTCCGGCTATTTATCTAAAGAAGCAGCTGCAAGAGAATTAGTTACAGCTATTAGAAAGATTATGAGCGGCGGGAGGTACGTCAGCGCCAATCTTGCAGATCATTTACTTAGTAATCTAGACAATGATCTTGGTAAACTACCACACGAAAATTTATCCAACCGCGAATTTGAAATTTTCCGTCTGATTGCTAAAGGTAAATCGGTTGGACAGATTGCAGAGGAACTAATACTGAGTGTGAATACAATAACTTCTTATCGCTCCCGTATGATGGAGAAAATGAATTTTAGTTCAAATGCGGAAATTGTTCGCTATGCAATTGAGCATAACCTCATCGAATAAATATGAAACAGACAATGCTTTTTTCTATTTGTAAGAAAGTATTAAGTGAATTATCCTCAAACAGTTGACTTCAAATCAATTTATGCCACAATAATTGTGGCTATCACGCCATAGTTTTATTGGCACAAAAAACAACTGAATCGCTCTAATGGATTAATATCAAATATATTATAATCCATTTTAAGAGATTGAGTTCAATATGAAGTTATTAATTGTTGACGATTCAAAAGAAATTAGAGATAGGATCTTAAGACTTATAAGTGCAAACACACAATTTACTAAAGTGTTTCAGGCGGAAAATTTAATTCAAACAAAAAATATAATTTCAACAGAATTTCCGGAAGTACTTTTATTAGATATACAGTTGCATGACGGTACAGCATTCGATATACTGGACTCCATTGACAGATCAGCCTATTCGCCAATTATTATGATTCTTACGAACTTCGATTTGCCTTTATACAGAGAAAAAGCTGCCGAAAAGGGAGTTTCTTTTTTCTTCGATAAGTCAACAGAATTTTTAGATCTTAAATATGCATTGCAAAATTTTATATCTAAAGATCAAGGCTTTTTTTTCTAGTACGGGATAATATAATCAGAATGATTATAAATTCGAATTGATTTGAGAAACAACAAATAAGTATTTGCCCCTGACAGTTCTTCATCAGTATTTCTTTTTAATGATAATCCTTGTCGAGATTAGTGATATACAACACTTAGTAAAAAATTTAATATATAAATAAATTCCAAAAATGTTGAATCCACACCAAATTCTTGTCACGGAAACGGTTACAAAGGTGTAACATGAATGGTTACATCAAAATCACGAAGTAAGCGCTACCACAAAAATTATTGCACCGATATATAGCCTACAGAATTTTATCAATAAAAAAGGAGCAATAAAATGAAAAGCGTTATAAGAACTACTCTTTCCATTATTCTCTTCCTTTCTTCAGCAGTTATCTTAACAGCACAGCCAAAGATTGATAATAATATACAGAACACTATCCTAAGCGGTGTTTCAGAACTCCAAGTGGTAATAACCTTTAATGGTACAACAGCCCCATCTGCATTGCAGTTAGCAGGATTAAAACAATTGGGAATACTTAATGCTTTCAGTTTTAAATCTTTGCCAATGGTCGGCGCTATTGTAAGTCCTGCTCAAGTTTCAGCCCTTGCAAAGAACTCAGAAATAAAATCAATCTATTTAAATAAACAACTACAATATTTTAACAATGATGCCACTCATCTTACAGGTGTATATCGTTTAAGGGCTGATCAAAACATAACATCGAAGAATAATGGCATGCCGATTTCTGGAAAAGGCATAACAGTTCTTATTAACGACAGCGGTGTTGACGGCACTCATGCAGATATTCAATTTGGAAACCACCTCATTCAGAATGCAGTTGGTTCAACAAATCCACATGCATATTCAGATCTTTTACCTATTGTTTACCTCGAAAATATTCCAAACACAGATAATAATTCAGGTCATGGTTCACACGTTGCAGGAATTGTTGGAGGCAACGGTTCTAAATCTGCTGGTAAATATGCAGGTGTAGCCCCTGGAGCTAATCTAATGGGATATGGATCCGGTGCTGCACTTTTTGTTCTTGATGCTTTAGGTGGCTTTGATTATGGAATAACAAACCAATTTTTATATGGAGTACGAGTGATAACTAATTCATGGGGAACTTCCGGAAATTTTGATCCTTATGATCCAATTAATATTGCAACAAAGCTAGCGTATGATCGTGGAATAGTTGTTACATTCGCTGCTGGTAACTCAGGTCCAGGTGAAAATACACACAATCCTTATGCAATAGCCCCATGGGTAATTTCAGTTGCAGCGGGAGACAAACACGGTGCATTAGCTGACTTTTCTTCGCGCGGTGTAAAAGGCCAAACAGGAACGTTTCAGTTTGATGGTGATACATGGACATATGAAAATAGACCAACAATAACAGCTCCTGGTGTTAGCATAATTTCTACACGTGCTATTGGACCAGTTTCAAGCCTTGGTGCAGAAACCGATGCAAACTTAATTGAACCTGCTTACCTGCCTTTTTATACAACAATGGATGGTACATCAATGGCCACTCCACATGTTGCGGGTATTGTAGCATTGATGCTCGAAGCAAACAGATCATTATCCCCAGCTCAAGTAAAAAGTATTCTTCAAATAACTGCCACAAATATGCCGGGATATGAATCCTGGGAAAATGGTGCCGGTTATGTTAATGCTTATGCTGCAGTTGATTATGCAATGAATAATAGAAGTTATAGCTCTCTCGCAAATATATACCAACAGTTTAACAGCAGTGTAAATAGAAAAGTTAGCAGAGAAAATTTTACTGTAGATTATAATCCGGTTGCTACTTTATCAGCAAATAATAATTCATATACATTTAATATTTCAGCAGGTCTTTCAGCAATCGAAGTAAGAATTGATTTGTTCGGGGCGTTAGGACAAACAGGAAATCCGGTTAACTTAATTCTCATTTCGCCTGATGGTAAAGAATATTCTTCAGGAGTTCCGGTTGCATTCGCATTATATACTGATAGAACTCTTGCCATAACAAACCCAATTGCAGGCACGTGGACAGTTGTTCTGCGTGGATTGCGTGGAGATCCAGCAAATCCAACAAACGGTGCAGGTGTACCTGAACAAGTTAATGGATATGTAAAGTACGTAACTTTTATGGGCTACACGGGACTCAACGATATAAGTGGTAACCCTGCTGAATCGGCTATAAAATTAGCAGTAAGCTCAAGACTTGTTGATAGTTATTCTGGTGGGCTCTATAAGCCTGATTCACCGCTTAAAAGAATTGATCTGGCTAAATATTTAATGATGGGTGAAGCTGTAAGACAATATTTTCCAACAAACGGTGTTTTCCATTTTTCGGATATAACACCGGATCAAGCACTTTTAGTAGAGTCAATTACTAATAAAGGTGCTGCAATCAGAGATATGTTCCAATTGTATAAAGGTGTAATGCTTCCAACGGGTGTTGGAATTTTTTCTCCCAAAGCAGGTGTTAATAGACTTGACATATCATATTCATTAGTTCAATCATTAGGTTTACAAAGCAGAGCAGATTCTTTGAGTGATACACAGGTAAAAGTTAATTATAATAGTCAACAAATTATTTTAGATGACAATAATGATATCCCTGCTAATTTGAGAGGATATGTCCAAATCGCTTTGGATCTTAACTTAATTAATGTTTTCTTTTCTCTTACTCAGGGCCCTTATGATTTAACGCCGACTATACATGCTTCTTTTAGACCAAAACTAGCTGTAACGAGAGGGGATTTTGCAGTGTTAGTAACAAGGACTTTCAATCAGTGGAAACAAACATTAGGAAAATCAAACAATGCAAATTCTGTTTCTGTGCTGCCCTCTGAATTTAAGTTAGATCAGAATTATCCAAACCCATTTAATCCAACAACAACGATCAATTATTCAGTCCCGGAAAATGGCCTGGTTTCTTTAGAAGTCTATAATATAATTGGTCAAAAAGTTGCAACGCTTGTAAATGCAAATCAACCTGCTGGTAACTATTCTGCAACCTTTGATGCAAGCAAACTATCATCTGGGATTTATTTATACAGAATAATGACTAACAATTTTGTGAAAACAATGAAAATGAGTTTGATTAAATAATTATTATCTAATTATAAAAATTAAAATTAGTACTAAGCGTCGGGAATTTATTCCCGACGCTTTTCGTTCAATTAAATAGCGATTAAGAATACAAGAATTACAAAGGAGTAGAATTAATGGAAACTAAAAAGACTATGCGCTTTATTTTGACTTTAATGTTGACTCTTGTAATTACAGGTAATTTGTTTGCACAGGCAGTTATAGATCAGAAGCTGAAAAATGTATTGGCTAACACAACCGGACTTGTTGAAGTGGTTGTAACATTTAATGGCAATGGACCTTTAAATGAAACACATTCTGCTATTTTAGCAAACGCAGGAATTACTCGCGGGTTTCTATTTCGGTCCCTCCCGATAGCTGGAGTCTTAGCCACTTTTGCAAACATACAGGCATTAGCAAATAATCCTCAAGTTAGGTCTCTCTATCTTAATGAACAGCTTACGTATGATAATTACAATTCACGTCAGTTAACAGGAGTGGATAAACTACGTAGTGATCAAAACATGACCGCACGAAATAAAGGACTGCCAATTTCCGGGAAAGGAGTTGGTGTAGTGATCAACGATTCGGGTATTGAAGGTACAAACAAGGATTTGGAATACGGACGTAATTTGGTCCAAAATACATTAGGGGCAACGAACCTGCATGCACTGAACGATCTTCTTCCTATCACATATATTGAAAACATGCCTACGACAGAACTTGGTTCCGGACATGGTATGCATGTAGCTGGTATAGTTGGCGGAACCGGAATTAATTCGGCGGGGAAGTATCAAGGTGTTGCACCAGGTGCTAGTTTAATTGGATATGGGTCCGGTGCTGCTTTATTAGTTCTTGATGGTCTTGGGGGTTTCGATTATGCACTAACGCATCAATACCAATATGGAATTCGTGTTATTACAAATTCTTGGGGTAACACTGCAGATGTTGGCACACCGGTTAATCCAAATGATCCGATTACAATTGCAACGAAGTTATGTTATGATCATAATATTGCTGTTGTTTTCTCGGCGGGTAATTCAGGTCCAGCTGGTTTAATAACGGGAAATTACAAAAAAGCTCCGTGGGTTATTTGTGTTGCTGCAGGCGATAAGTTTGGCAGGTTGGCAGATTTTTCATCGCGTGGTGTTAAGAATAAAACAGGTTCGTTTGAAATTGACGGAGAGGTGTGGAATTGGGAAGACAGACCAACAGTGACGGCACCCGGTACAGATATTATTTCAACCCGGGCACTGGTAGCAACATTAACTCCATTAGGTGCAGCTCAAGATGTATCCATAGAAACGGCTTATCTTCCATACTATACAACAATGAGTGGAACATCAATGGCCGCACCGCACGTTGCGGGAATTGTTGCCCTGTTACTCGAAGCAAATCCATCTCTTTCTCCTTTAGAAGTAAAACAAATTTTGCAGCGAACCGCAACAAACATACCTTCCCGCGAGTCATGGGAAGCAGGCGCCGGATATGTGAATGCTTTTGCCGCTGTTGATAATGCTTTCCGATCTGCGAGTTATGGTTCAACACTTAATTATACAAGACAATTTAATAGCAATCCGCTTAGTGAAATAATCAATACTAGTTTTACAATTGCATACAACCCAATAGTATCTTCATCTACTCAGAATCGTTTTCAGTTTACTGTTGCTGAAGGACTCACTGCTCTTACAGCGAAGTTAATGGCATGGGGAGTTGAAGGGCAAACGGGAAACACGGTTGGTATAACATTAATTTCGCCACTGGGAGAAGAATATAGTTCTGGTGTTAATCTTCTTTTTCCTCTTTACTATGATAGAAGTGTAGTTGTTGCATCTCCTATGTCTGGTGTATGGACAGTTGAAGTTCGTGGTCTTCGAGGTGTAGCAGCCAATCCTGTTGGAGTTTCTGTGCCAGAAAACATTAATGGAAATATTGAGCAGATCAAAGTAGGCGGTATCGGTGGTTTGAATGATATTGCAGGGCACCCGGCTGAGGCATCAATAAAACTTGCCGTTAGTAAACGCCTTGCAGATGGTTATCCTGATGGTAATTTTTATCCGGATAAATTTTTGAAAAGAATAGAGCTTGCTGATTATTTAACTATGGGTCAAGCTATCAGACAATATCTACCAACAAACGGCATAAGCAATTTTTCAGATGTCAGTTATAATAATCAATTGTTAGTAGAATCAATAACAGCCAAAGGCGCAGCTATTCGAGATAGATTTCAAGTTCTTAAAGGTGTTATGCTTCCAACAGGTTCAGGAATATTTTCTCCGAAAAAAAATGTTAAAAGAATAGATATTGCTTATTCATTAGTTCAAAGTTTAGGGTTGCAATTAAAAGCAGATTCTTTGGCCGGAACACAGGTGAAAGTTATTTACAATGATCAACAAATTATTCTGTCTGATAACGATGACATCCCGTCTAATCTTAGAGGATATGTTCAACTTGCACTCGACTTGAATCTAATAAATGTATACTACGCACTATCACAATGTTCATACGATTTAACACCGACAATGAAGGCATCCTTTAAACCTAGCAAAGAAGTAAGCAGAGGAGATTTTGCAGTAATAATAACAAGAACATTTAACGAATGGACGAAGGCATTAGCTAAGTCTGGTACAAATCAGAATACGGTAACAACATTACCGTTGGAATTTAAGTTAGAACAGAATTACCCGAATCCGTTTAATCCATCAACAGCAATAAGTTTTTCTTTAGCTAAAGATGGAATAGTAAGTTTAGAAGTATTTAACATGCTTGGTGAAAAGGTTGCAACGCTTTTAAATGATTATAAACCGGCTGGAAAATACTCTGTTAATTTTGATGCAGGCAAATTTGCATCAGGTATTTATTTGTATAGAATAAATACAAATCAGTTTGTAAAAACGATGAAGATGAGTTTGATTAAATAAGTTTTTTCACAGAGAACAAGAAAGGAATAAAAGCATGTTAAAAATAAATAAATCTCATTTCAGTCTTTTTCAAGGAATTTTAACGATATCATTACTTCTCATATTTTCATCCTGTTCAAAAGATGATAATCCCGTGGATTCAGGCGGTGCAAATGCAAAAGTAACAGGCAAAGTTACAGGTGATTCCGGTCTGTACAAGTCTCTGCAAAAAACTTCAGACACCGAATCGAACTTAGGTGTAAGCGGTGCAACCGTAATCTTAGCACAAGTGCAAGCTGATGGGTCTTTAAAAACTGTTTCAACGCAAAGCGTACAGACAGATGTTAATGGAAGTTTTACTGTTGAGACTAACGTGAGCGGTGCTCAAAATTTGGTAGTAGTAGCTACCAAAAGTACATCTCAATGGAAAGCGGTTGTTTATTCTGAAGTGAAAAGTAATTCAACTGTTTACTGCCAGCCTGTAAACACACAAACAACGGCACACGCAGACGTCTATTCACAGATGGTTGTTTCCGGACAGGCAAGTTTGGTCTCATCTGCAGACTTGCAAATGTATTTAAATTCTTCCGTTGCAGCTCAAATTAATAGCAGTACAACTGCAAAGAGTCAATTTGCATCTTGTCTTACAACAGAATCACAAGTAAGAGCTCAAGCTTCAAGTCATACATATTTTGGAATTTCAAATTCCCAGTTGCAAACTATTGAAAACGCAAGGGCGCAAGCTTCGGTTGCATTCCAATCTTCACTAAACAGTCATGCAGAGTCTCAATCCTCAGCAGCCCAAGATTTTAGAACTTACCAGCAAGCATGCATTGCGGCTTATACCAGTGCAAGTGTTAAACTTGAAACCTATGCAAAGCTCTTAAGAGTTTCATCAAGAGCGTATATGACTCAATCTGCACAGTTGTCCTCAAGCGCTTATTTTTCCGCATCACAATCTGTTAATGCATACTTGGCATTAGCAATAAGGTCTGCAGCGGAATCTAAATTTCAAGAGGCAGGTGCCTCAAGTACACAGATGAGCTCGGTAACTAGTGCTGGAGCAACATTATCTGCTTCCATTTCAAGTGCAACAACTATAAGCCAAATGAATGACGCTTATGTTCAGTATCATAATTCTGTAGTTGCACAACTAAAACTAGTTTTAAGTGCGTATGCTTCACTAATTGATAGTATTGACGCAAGCATAAACGGCAGCACCGGAGCTAAAGCTACGTTAAATACAGCATTATCGGGAACTTTTTCTGCTACTTTATATATTAATGCCTACACAAGTTTTTATAATGCATTAACCACTACAGTTCAAACAACATTGACTGGTGCATCAAGCACACAACTGAGCAGCGCAACCGAATTGCTAATTCTTGCTAATATGAATTAAAAGAATTGGCAGAAGAAATTTTTGTTTAAAGAGAGTAATATTCGAACTGTATATATTTTTATTAACCAAGCGATTAATTACTCCTGTGAAAAAGTCAATCGCTATAAAATAAAATTGTTGGCGGTTGAAATCGGTACAATGTAACATGTGACTAACCGATATTTTTTCACTAAGGTACTCAACAGTTAATAGTATCAATAAGTTTGTGAACAGTTTATAAATTGAAATGAAATTTATTATTAAGAATCTGCAATAAAGTTACCAATAAATTGTTCTTATTGACCCAAGCTGAATGATTTGAGCAGCTATGAATTATCTCATTCATAGCTACAATTCTTTATTCTGAAATAATAATTACTTAATTTTTATTATAAAATAATCTCAACCTTGAGCGAAACGTTCTGATGTTCTAAGAACAATTCTCTCTTCCTTCTTTTGTG
>VEPI01000139.1 GCA_012026935.1 Melioribacter sp.
AATAAACCCTCACCGCTTCATTACAAATCTTACTTTTTAATAAAAAACGAATCACTTTTAGTTGCTTCACTTCATCAAAATCATTTTTTTCGTTTGAACAAAATTCCCGACCTGTATTCTGTAAAAATAAATTCCGCTTGGTAAACTACTTCCATCAAAATTAATTTCATAGTAACCTAAAACTTGTTGAGAATTTATTAACGTTTTAATTTCATGCCCGAGAACATCAAAAACTTTTATTGTTACAAAACCATCACTGGGTAATTCATATTTTATCTTTGTCGTAGGGTTAAATGGATTAGGATAATTCTGTTCCAATGAAAATGAATATGGTTTGCCCGATGAATTTAATTGCAAATCTGTAACAGTTGCTAAGCTATCAATTAGAATCGTTGCTTTATTGAAATCTCCCGAAACTATCAGATCAAACGCTCTATTGAGAGCGGCGTTTATTCCCGTATCAACCGGATTCTTCTTTCGAAGCTGATAAATTCTAATCGGCAACAATAAATTTTCTTTTCTCGAATCAAAAGTCGAATCAATAAACGCTTTTCTGATTTCTTGAACCCTCTCCAAATATTGGTAACCGTATTCAAGCGTTGGTTCTATATTTGTCCCTTCGCCGTAATCATTCCAAGTAACAAGTTGAATAATATCCGTGTTATTATCTAAAGCGTATTGTAAAGTTGAATTGAAAATAAAACCGTTTTGCGAATCAAGATAACCATAGCTTGAGCTTCCGGCTTCTTTATAAATATCATTAAATCCCGGGAAAGCACTGCCAATTTTATAACTCCAACTGTTCGACTTCTGATAGAACTGATTCAGGTAATTGTTAAGATCTGTCTGTGTTAAAATTCCGTTGGAGTTTGATTTCCACATTGGCGGCCAAGGAAATGCACCGGCTGCAGCAGGAGAAAGAATATTATCTTCAGTAAAAAAAAGAGGCGTAACAGTTAAGCTCGAAAAAAGTGTTATCCAATCAGAACCGTTTGTAAAATACTGCGGACCAAAATTTAACAACACCGGACGATTATCAATCTTCAGATATGATTCCGTGTTAAACCAAGTACTTTGTAAATAATTAATTGCATTCCGCCCGTAGTTGATTGCATCGCTGCTGTTTATATGTCCGCCGCTGATCATATTTTTTATTGTTTGGTCTTCATATACTATTGCAAAAGAAAGTTTCGCTTTTTTAATATAATTAAAGATTGCATTCGTACTCGTATTTATGATTCCATAATCGTTATAATTTTCGTTGCCATACCAATCAACCAAAACGCCATCTATACCGCTAATCTTCATAAGCAAAACATGGTATTCCAAAATATCTTTATCCTGAGAATCATAAGGACCTGTTAAAGGATAATAATGAGATGCTATTTCTCGTTTCCCGTTCTGATCAATTTTATCCGGATTGAAATGATTCATCGTCCAATGCCAGCCCCAATACCCACTGATGGAAGATGTTTGAAACCACGGCATGTAATGAACCATTATAAGCGGTTTGTTTTTAACTGCCGGATAAATTTTTCCCGAAGTGAAAATTAATAAGAGCATGACAAGCATTAAATTCAAAAATAAACTTTTTTGATTCAAGTAGATGTACCTCAAAAACAATACTATTTGCTTATCTAATTAAACTAACTTTTTAGGATTTGCAATTCTTTTTTTGAATTGTTCACCAAATTAAAAATAAGTTTTCGTAATTTTATAATGTGCTGTTAATTTGTGATAAATCAGATCATCGTTAATGAATTAGTGAAGAATGATAAACTTTCGTTATCAAATAATAAGTAAAATCGGTGAAGGACGAAGTCAAGTATTTAAGGCCTTCGATTCACAAAATAAAATTTTTGTGGCTTTGAAAGTATTATCTAAAGGTCGCCCCCAAGAAGAACATCTAAAATTAAGAGAAGAATATTTCACGATTACTCAACTTGATCACCCTAATATTATCAAAGTTTACGATTACGGTTGGGTTCTCTTCCACGACATTGATGATAATAAATACCACAATATATCTGAACAGGACTCTTTTCTAATATTAGAATACTTCGAATCATTTTCTTTAGATAATTTCTGGGAGCGAATCAATGAACCGATTTTATTAAAGATTATACAGGAATTATGTTCGGCTCTTCATTATCTCCATCAATCAAACTTTATTTATTCCGATTTAAAGCCGGAAAATATTCTGATCAGTCACAATTTAGATAACCTGCAGCTAAAAATTATTGATTTCGATTTAGTATCTCATCCTTCAAACACCAAAAATCCCCCAATAAGCGGAAGCTCATTTTACATAGCGCCAGAGGTTTTGAAAAAAGAGGAACGTTCTTTCAGATCGGATTTATTCTCTCTGGGCATTTTGATTTACAGAATTATATATAAAAGTTATCCTTATAATTCATGGCAGACTATTGACGAAATAAAAGCATCTTTATTTTCACCTATTCAGTTCCCTGAAACATCTTATTCAAGTTCAATAATGCACGCATTGAAAAAACTATTGAGTATTAAACCTGAAGAGCGTCATACTTCTTGTTTGAATTTATTGCACTACTTAGGTTTAAAAATTCCGATCAATAAGTACTCAAATAATATTTTAACCACATATTTTGATAGAGATAATTTATTGGTAGAAGTGACCGAATGTCTTGATAAAAAAAATGGTGTGAGACCAATCGAAGTGCGCGGTAAACTCGGGACAGGAAAATCATTTCTGTTAAAAAAAATAGAACGCGACAAAGATAACTGTATTTTTATTTCAGTAAGAATTTTGACCAGTAAAATATCTTTCTTTCACGTTTTACTAAATAAATTACTGACAAATATCCACATCAATCAAAACTTATCTCCGGAATTAAAGACTCTAATTATGAATCAATTGATTTCGCAATCAAATCTTGAATTCGAGTTTGTTTACAAAATCCTTGCCCTCGTATCCAATAAAGTTACATTTACTATTTTAATAGATGATTTTATTGAATTAGATTCTGTCACAAAAGAAAATATTATAAAACTCGTTCCTTTCCTCATCTCAAAGAATATTCAAATACTGCTTGCAATAGATTCGGATAACATTTCATCAATTCCATTATTCAGTAATTCCATGCTCTTTGAGTTAAAAGCTCTTACTATTGAGGAAACAACTCAATTTGTAAATTCCAATCTTGCATCGTTTTTGCCGACCGGAGAAATTCTTAAAATAATAAGTGTTCATTCCGATTTAAGAATAGGCAGTATAGTCCAACTTATTTCAAGAGTTTTGAATAGTGAATTTTTAAAGTTTGAACCGTTAATCAAAACAATTTATTTGGAAACGGATTCTGCAGGAGAAAAATTATTAATTAGTAAAGAAACAGAACTTGAGCAAATTTTTCACCTGCTGAATCAACAAGCAATTAATATTTTGGAATTACTAGCCTTAATTAATAGACCATTAAACTCATTACAGATCTCGGATTTTCTAAAAGTAAATCATCCTGATTTAAGTGATAATCTAAATTTATTAATCCGTAAAGATGTGCTTACTTATAATCATTATGATGGTTGTTACCGAATATCTTCGGGGAGTGTACGATTAATAATTAAGAACAAGATTGATTCGCAAGAAATGTTTCATTATAGAATCGCCGATTGGATGGTGAAAAATAACGTTAATTTTGATTACAATGAGATTGCGGTACAATTTGAAAATGCAAAGATGTATGACCAAAGTTTTTACTATTACTATCAAGAAGTAATAAGGGCTATAAGTAAATCAGCATATGGTTTTGCGATAGAAATTCTTGAACATTTGTTATCTATTCCTCTGGATGTAAATAAACAAATACAAATTAAATATGAGCTAAGTAAAACCTATTTGCGTATTGGAAAACCAAAGGAAAGTAATTTTGTTCTTGAAAGTTTATTGTTACTGCCAATTAACGCAAATCTCAGAGTAGATCTTTTAATTCAAAAGGGTGAAACGGAAATCGCATTAGGTTTATACCAAGAGGCAATTAATATATTAGAACCATTACTAAATTCTAAGTTACCTTCAGAAAAAATCAACAAAATTCAAGTTGCACTATCGGATGCATATCTTTATTTAAATGATTATTCAAAAGTTTTTCTGATTTGCAATTCCCTATTAAAAAAACATGATCTTGGCTTAGAAGAAAACGGCAAAGTTCATAATTTATTGGCGCTTGCATTTATTTACCGCGATCATAATTATCCCGATGCAATTATAAATTTTAAATCCGCCATAACACTTTTCGAAAAGGCAAAAAAAATAGATAGAGTTGCCGGGATGAAGATCAATTTAGGAAGCATCTATGCAATGATATTGGATTACGAAAATGCAAAAATTGTCTGGAACGAAGCTTTAACGCTAAATGAATCCGTTGGAAATCTTGAACAAGAGGCTAAGTTACTACTTAATTATGGCGTTCTATCATATGACTTATGCGAGTACGAGACAGCAAAAGATCAGTATAGTAAGGCCAAAATTATTTTCGAAAGTATTGGCGATGTGAACAGCATTGGTCTGGCTTTTCTTAATCTGGGTGAAGTGAATAATGCTCTCGGACTTTTCTCAGAAGCATTTGATTGTTTTATAAAATCGGAGAGTATATTTAGTGAAATTAAGAGCTTCGGAGAA
Organism: Melioribacter sp.; assembly: GCA_012026935.1. Taxonomy (GTDB): domain Bacteria; phylum Bacteroidota; class Ignavibacteria; order Ignavibacteriales; family Melioribacteraceae; genus Fen-1258. Next base: position 4,655 of record VEPI01000139.1, read on the forward strand.
TTAGCTGAACTTCTTTTAGTTTCAGCTAAATTCTTCTTCTCAGTTGGAGATAAGACAGCATTAAATTCTGCATTCGAGAAATACTCGGAATTAATAAATCAAGGTTTGATTCCAGCTGCATCTCAAAACAATGCGAAAATTTTTAAAGGACTAATTCTAACCGCAGAAAATAAACTTGAAGAGGCAACCGCAATTTTAAAAGAGATTGTAATAGAATTTTCAGATTTAAAAGAGCGTGAAGAACAATCCAACTATTATTTTCTCTTATTTAACCTAGTTGAAAATCTAATCTCTCAAGGTCAATTGCAGGAAGCAAGAAACTATGTTGAAAAATGTGTAATCTCGAAAAGCGTTCCCCAAAGTCAGATACTAAAAGCTGAAAAAGAATTTTATTTAGGGCTAATCACATTTAAACTGCAAGATGGAGACCCCATACTATATTTTTCAAATTGTATTTCAATTTTAGAGGATTACCCTTTGAATTTGTTAAGCGCAAAATCATTTTACATAAGCGCAGAATATTATAATCAACGTGGAAACACATACAAATCAACTAAACTTCTGGAAATATCAAGGGCAATTGTTGAACATCTATCTAATAATTTTGACGATGAAAAGAAATTAAATTGTTTTTTGCCTCTAAAATTTGTGACTGAATTATTCTCTCATAAAATAATTTCGATTCCAAATATTGTAAATTCTTCCGGAGATAATCCGAGGCTTTAATTATTTGCAATATTAATTTTGATACAATTTTTTTAGTAATCATTGAGGTATTTGAATGAAACTTTCAGAATTCTTAAGAGATCTGGAACCATCGGGCGGTGAAAACCATAACTCGTCAAATTTGCAAGTTATTCTTAAAATTTTGAGAAAGATAAATAGTTCACTAGTTCTTGAAGAAGTTCTTGAACTCGTTTTAAAAAATGCTATAAGTCTTACATCGTGTGAACGCGGATTTATTGTTCTAAAAAATGATAAGGGTGAATTAGAAAATGTATTGTGTCTTGATTCCGGCGGCAATAGACTTTCAAAAGATTTATTTAATATTTCAAGAAGTGTAGTAAACGATGTATTTATAACCGGGCAAGCACGATTCATAGAATCCGCACTCAATAATCCTTCAAAGACAAGCGAAAGCATAGTTAATCTTGAATTGCAGACAATTATGTGCGCGGCTCTTCTTACTGAAGGCGAAAATATAGGTGTAATTTACGTGGATAGTAAAAGTCTCAATAAAATTGAATCGAAAGGAATCACAGAAACTTTTGAGATACTGGCCTCTCAAGCCGGGATTGCAATTAATAATGCTTTAATGCATGGCCGCCAATTCAAAGCTAATGAAGAGTTAAAGAAGGCGTATAATGAATTGGAAACAGCAAAAAGAGAAGCTGAAAAACTAGAACTGCTGAAGAACCACTTTCTCACCCAGATGTCTCATGAAATCAGAACTCCTTTTAATATTATGCAGAGCGGTTTATACTTATTAAAATCACAAATATCTTCAGTTCAAAATCCGGAAGTAAAAGAATTATTTTCCATGTTTGAAGACGGCAGCAACCGCATAATCAGAACAGTTGATAAAATAATGGAAATGGCAAAAATCAGATCCGGTAATTATGAATTACTTACAGAAACCATTCAACTAGAAGAAGAAATACTTCAGAATATTATTTCAAAATATGAAGATAAGGCTAAGTCAAAAGGAATTTATTTGATGTATCAAAGAACAACTGATAATAATTCCGTTAAGTGCGACAGGTTTATGATCTACCAGATATTTCAGGAAATAATTGAAAATGCAATTAAGTTTACCGAGCGTGGTGCTGTAAGAATAAAACAATATAAAGATTCTAAAGATAGACTTTGCGTTAGTATTCAAGACACCGGAATTGGGATTGATCCTGAATATTTACAAAATCTCTTTCAACAATTTTCACAGGAAGATACAGGTCCAACGAGAAAATATGAGGGAAGCGGTTTAGCGTTGGCACTTGTAAAGAAGTATTCTGAGCTTAATAATCTTTCCATAAAAGTCATTAGTGAAAAAAATCACGGTAGTACATTCACGGTTATTTTTAAGTAACTGATAATACGCACGTTTGATTTTGGAATTACCCCGACATTTTGTCGGGAAGAAAATGCCGCCAAGTAATATGAGCTTTAACCCAAATTTCGGCTAAAGCCGATATCTTCTAAGGTACAATTATTCCACGACCTGAAGGTCGTGGCTATTTATTACTCCATTCTGGTAAGGTGAGTTAAGTAAGCTACAAGCTGTTGAGAAAACTTTTAGATATTAATTCATGGTAAAACTAATTTGCTTTGTACCCATGTTACGAAGTTTGTCAGCATAATTGTAAACGGTGTAAAATATTAGAGTAATGATTAATGTAGGAAATAAAATTATCCACCACGCTTCATTAAGATTTAAGAACCCCTGTTGGATCATTCCTCCAAGAGAGGAATGAGAATAATTACCGGTGATTCCTAAAAAGCTCAGAGATGATTCTGCAATAATGATATAAGCAAATTGAAAAGTAAGATTGGTTAACACAGCAGGTAATAACAAGGGTAGAAACTCTTTTGCCAATTGGTTAAATAATGTCATCCCGATCATTCGAGAAGTAACAATATGATCTCTCGTTTTTAATTTTAGGACTTCACTTCTAACAATTTTGAATAAACTCATCCATCCCGCTACTCCTAATACAATAATTACAGTTGAAAGAGAATCACCAAGAAAAGCAACACAAAGTATTACAAGAAATATAAACGGAACTGCTAAAAACATTTCTGCGATGCGATTTAATAGTATATCTGCATATTTCCCGAAGTATCCGGAAATAAAGCCAAGTGTAATTCCTATAAGTCCCGTTATGAAAATTGCTATAATTCCGATTAACAAAGAATACCGAGTTGCATAAATGATTCTTGATAAAATATCCCGTCCGTATTCATCTGTCCCCAAAAGAAATATTACCTTTGTTGATTCACTTCCAATAGAGTTTTGGTTGTTAATTAAAATTTCCGATAAATAATAATCCGGCGTTACATTTTCTCTGAACAAAGTTTCTTCAGCTTTTTGATACTGAGATTTTGAAGATCGGGTAGAATATTCATCAATCATCTTTACCAAATACCTGCCGGAAAGCGGAGCTAATCTTTTTGCTGTTGGTAAATTGAATTGAAGATTATCGCTGTATGGTGCTAAAATTGGTGCGTAAAGAAAAATAAAAGCTAGTATGATGGTTGCAAATAAGGTTAAGGAACATTTTTTTCTTAGCCAAGCAATTCTATTCCGGAAGCCGATTACGAAAATTATTCCCATTAAAAAAATAGCGAAGGAAGTTAATTGATCAATAACATTAGATGAGAATAAACTAGAAATATTTTCCGGTTGGCTAACGAATAATTGAAATATCTTAAAAACAAGTTCAATGGTAGAGATTAATTCATCAAAGCGAAGTAAAAGTACAATAAAATAAAGAATCAATACTGCATGCCATATTTGGATTTTCTTTATCATAAGTTTTTAAAATTTTCTCTCAATTGTACATCATGTTTTAATTTGTAAAGATCAGCTAAAAAATTTGCTGCTAATACAAAAACACCGGAGAAAAATACGCAGCCAATAATCAACGGGTAATCCCTGGTAAGAATGGCCGTGACAGTGAGACGGCCCAGACCCGGCAAACCAAATAACGTTTCTGTGATTACCGCTCCGCCCAAAAGAATTCCTAGCTCGGTTCCAAGAATCGAAATAAGAGGATTAATTGAATTTGGAATAACATGTTTTTTGAAAACAATATTTTTATCAAAGCCATTTGCAATCATAAATTTTATAAATGATTTCTTCTCAGTTGCTTCAATATTTCCGTGTAAATAATTATAAAAAATTATTATTCCGGGAAGCGATAATGTTATTATAGGAAGAGTAAGATGCTTTACTAAATCGAACAACTTTTGAAAAATGTTTAATTCTTCGAAATTTGTTGAATGAACATCTGCAAGAGGAAATAAGCCTAATTGAAGAGAAAATATAAATATCAACGCTAAACCAACTGTCATTGTCGGTAAGGAATATAGAAAAAGCGAGATCTTGTTCAATGATTTTTCAAGCCAGTTCCCTTTATGTTTATGTACGTAAAAGATAATCCACATCGAAATTGCTACTTGCATTAAAAAGCTTACCAGGGAAAATGAAATTGTAAACGGTGCGGTTTCCACGATCATTGAACTTACCGGTACGCGGTAATTATATGAAATTCCAAAATCACCACGAAAAAGATTATAAATGAATAAGTAATACTGTTCAAACACTGATTTATCAAGCCCGTAACTGCTTTTTACGTAATTATACAAATGTGAGTTTAATTGCGGTGATAAATATTTAAGCGCCGGGTCTCCCGGGGACAAACGCAGCAGAATAAATATCATGCTTATCAACAACCAAAATGTTAATACATAGGAAAAGAAAATGGAAAGAATTTCAATCCATTTTTTCTTCATCTTTAATTTATTTTCCATTCCCAGCACTTCTGAATTGTAGCTAATGGAGTCACTTTAACATTTTGCAAACGAGAATTAATTGCAACTGAGTTATCTATCCAAAACAAGAAAACAACGGGTTGATCCTCCGAAATAATTTTCTGAAATTCTTTGATCAAGTTATTCCTAACATTATTGGGCAAACGCAAATCCAATGCATTTAAAATCTCATCCACTCTTTTATTTTTATAGGAAGAAAGATTGCCTTGGGCTAATTTTGGATCCGAATGCCAATACGGTTTTAAATTCAATGGGACAGGAATACTCCATCCGGCAAGCCATGCTTCAAATTGTTTATTAAACATTTTCTCAAAGAATACAGTTGGTTCAAGACCTTTTAATTCTACTTTAATTCCCGCTGCTTTTAAGTTATTCTGAATTCGAATGGCAGTGTATTCTCTTAACGGATTTCCTGAGGGAAAATTTAAAGTGAATGAGAACATATTTCCGTTTTTATCCAAGTAACCATCATTATTAGAATCATTCCAACCTTCTGAATTCAAAATTAATTTAGCTTCATTCAAATCAAACGGAAGTGGATTTACATTTTTATTTAGAACAGATGAAAAAATGGGGGCAACTGGATTTGACATCAATGAACCTTTGTTTCGTAAATGTTCTTGAACTATAGATTCTCTGTTAATAGCCATAGATATAGCTTTTCTAATCCGAGGTGAATCAAACAATCCCGTCTTTGCTGAATTCTTGTTTTCAGCACTATTTGTACGAAGACCCAAATAGTCGTACTCCCGCCCTGTCCTTTGTTTAAGAACGAATTTACCCTGAGAAGCTAGGTTTTCAACGTCTTCCGGTTTAATGAATTCAGTTAAGTCAATGTCATTGTTTTTTAATTGATAAAGCCGGGATGTATAATCCGGAATTATCTTAAAGATTAACTCTTTAATCTGAGTTGGAGAACTATAAATTGATTCGGAAGTTGCAATTAGTTTCACATACTGGTTTTTTTTCCACTCTTTTATTTTATAAGGACCCGTTCCGCTAGTGATTGATATTGTGTCAGACAAAGCTAGGTCGGAACGATGTACTTTTTCAAAAAGATATTTTGGTAAAATCGGAAAATCAAAATCATAACATGAAGTATTTCTGTGTGGTAAAAAATTTATCCTGAATTTTTGCGGGTCAATTATCTCAAAAGTTTTTTTCAAATCAATACTTAAATCTTTATTGAGATAATAATTGTAAAAGGTTCCGTAGAACCTGCTTTGTACGGATTTATCTGAATACAAATCAAAACTAAAAATTACATCATCTGCAGTTAAATCTTTTCCATTTCCCCACTTCACATCATTTCGAAGACTAATTAGAACCGAGCTGGAATCGTTCTCCCACACAATAGAACTTGCTAAAACTGGAAATGAAGTCGGCTCGCCTTTTTCATAGTCCCAGTCATGGCCAACTAGTCCAAGAAAAAGTAATTCGGAAATATTTGCTTCAACTTCACTCATTGTGTATAACGGGTTTAAGGTTTGAATCTCGCTCTCCAGTCCAACTACGACTAGATCGGATTTATCTTCTTTACTACAAGAAAGACAAATAACAAGTATCAAGCATGAACGTAGTAAATTATTTAAGATAACTTTCATAAATTCCAATTAAGAAATTATACATTATGGTTTAGTAAGAATCGCCGATTCTTAGACACATTTTAATATAACTATATCAACTTAAAATAGACAGTCGGTTAAATGAGTGAGAATAAAATTGTTCTTAGTGTAAATATAAATTCTATTAAAGGAAAAGGCTTAGATCCTAACACCTTCAACCTCAAGAAAATATTTTTTGAATTAAGGAGAAAGGAAATTCTTGCAATAGTTGGACCTAACGGTATAGGCAAAACTACTCTCCTAAATTCCTTTCTTAATATTCTTGATAGCAATTATGCTGTTGATGGAAGTGTTTCTTTGATGGGAATGGATACGGTGTGTTCTTCCGAAAAAGCGTTAACTAATCTCAGAAAAAATGTTACAAAGTATATTTTCCAGGATGCGGCAAATTGCTTCGACCCTTTGAGAAAACTGATTTATTATTTTGATTCTTCAATTGACAAGAATGAACTTGAACATTATTTAAACTACTTTCTGTTACCGCCGTGTGATAATTTATTAAATAAATATCCCGGAGAGCTAAGCGTTGGTATGGCACAACGCCTTGCAATAATTTGGGGATTACTGTCGAAGCCGCTATTATTATTGTTGGACGAACCATCATCTGCTCTTGATGCACCAATTATAAATTTATTAAGCCACAAGTTAAAAGAGTGGACTGAAGAAAATAATTCTTCTATAGTACTAGTAACACAAAATATTGATTTCGCAATTCATACGGCAACCCATATCAGCCTTCTAACAAAAGATGGTTTAATTCATAATAGCAAAAATGATATTCCGAATTTGCAAAAAAATCTTTGCGGCTCTTCAACTGCGAGTAAATCATGAAGCCATGTATTGAATTAAACTCAGTTACATATTTTCATTCTCATTCGATAGGTTTCACATCTTCCAGGAATAGGATTCTGAACAATGTTTCCTTAAATATTTATAAAGAGGAAATACTTTGCATTGTAGGAGAAAGCGGTAGCGGTAAAACTACTATCGCCAAAATTATTAGCGGACTATTAAAAGAGAGTACTGGTACGGTCAAATACTCAAATGATCTAGCCAGTTCAAAAAAGGCAATCCAAATATTATTTCAAAACTCTGAAGAACTTTTAAACCCACACAGAAAAGTAGCTGATGTTCTTAACGATGTTAAAGCAAATGGAAAAGCATTAGAAAGGATTTTGAGCGATCTAAATATTAGCGATAGCCTTCTGGAAAATTCATGCGGTTCAATCAGCGGCGGAGAACGTCAAAGGATTGCCTTAGCCAGAATTATGCTTACTCAACCTCAAGTTTTAATTTTAGACGAACCATTTTCCGCACAAGATATTGATTCAAAAGAAAATTTTAAATCATTACTTACTTATCTCAGAAAAAACCAAAAAATTACTCTCATTATTGTTACACATGATGTTTCGTTTATAGAGAATTTCGCCGACAGAATTGTTGTTTTATTTGGCGGGGAAATAATGGAAATATTGCATGCGAAGGATTTTTTTGATTTTCCAAAACACCCTTATTCAAAATTCCTTCTTAGTTCAACCATGTACAAATTTCCAATCGGATTTATTAGTTCTCAATTAGAGGATAAAAAATCAAGCTGTCCTTATTATTCCCGATGTAACAAAAGAGATGAGAAATGTATTGACGGTATAATGATACACAATGAAGAGAATAGCTACGTTTTTTGCAACAATCCATACATAGAAATATCAACTGAAGACAAATAAAATTTTAGTTTGCTAGACCAGAAAGATAGGATTCGATTTCGGTGCTTAAAGTTTTCGAATTATTTTTATTATAGTACTTGTACGCATCTAATAAATGATTATGGGCTTGGGATTTATCACCTTTATCCTTATAAAGCATTCCAAGTTCATAATTTGTTTCGGCCATGTTCAAATCTTGATTTAGATCCTTATTAAGCCTTAAACTCGTTAAAAGATAATGTTCAGCTGCTGAATAGTTTTCTTTTCTTTTAGAGATAACACCGAGTATTTTATGTATTTCTGCAATTGAAAGTTTATCGTTTAATTGATAACTCAATGTCATAGCATCGTGAGCAAACTTGAATGATTCTTCGATCTTATTTTGTTCTAAATAAATTTCAGCTTGATTGATAAACGAGAGATTTAAAATTGGTTTATAGCCAAAGTCCTTTGCAATTTTAATACACTCATTATAAATAGCTAATGCTCTTGGATAATCTCTTAATTGCTTGTGAATCATGCCGATGTTTTGCAGAACCTCTGCTTTACGGCGTGAATCTCCAAGGTTTTCGAATTTATGAAGAGCTTTCTCATAATAATTTAATGATTTCTGGAAATTTCCTTCGACATATGAAATAATCCCCAGGTGTACGTCTATCATTGCCATCATCATCGGATCTGTATCATGATCAAGATAATTTAGGCAGTTATCTAATCGTACTTTTCCAGCTTTAAGGTCACCTTTTTCAACATACATGGAACCCATTAAGAATTCACATTTTGCTAATCCATTTTTGTAATTATGACTTTCATAAATATCTCTTCCAAGTTTTATGGTATTAACCGCATCTTTCCAAATTGCCTGTCGCATATAAAATTCCGCTATTAGCAAAAGTCCTTGCGCTTTATACAATTCATATTTATCGGTCGAATTACAATAATTAATTACGTTTGTAGCGAGCTCGAAAGAAAGATTGTTTTCGCCTTGAGTAAGAATCAGTTTACTAAATTCAAGTAAAAGTTCTATATACTTTTCTTCAGAAAGTTCTTTTGATGCAAACGTAACTAAAGTATCTGTTAAGAATCGAATTCTTTCAGAGACTAAATTATCATTGAATATTTTTGTAAAAAGTTCTGTAGAAGAATCTACGTGTGTAGAATTTGGATAGAATGTTTCAGTCATAGTGTGTAAATAGCTTTCACACTGTTCTTTAGATAGATACCCAGATATAAGCGCATTAAGATCTTTTACAAATTTATTTTGTTCAAACATAAAATCCTTTTCAACAATTGGAGATATTTAAACTTTGTTCAATAAGTTTGTTTCCAAAAAGAAATGACACATACAGAAACCTTATTATGTAAAAGTTATCTAACAAACCCAAAACGTGAGAAGTGATCAATTTGAGCTCCATGAACTTCTAGTTTACCTTCTTTAACATCTACTTGGATTCCATCATTTGGTATGATACTGTATATCCCATCAGAGCTCAAGTAGACAAATTTAATTTTAGTAACATCTATGCCAATAAGATTTAAACCTTTATACTCTAAATCAAGCAGCAAGGATTTATCAAAGTATGATCCACTTGGACCAAAAGTTACGGATGTTGAACCTTTATCAGCTGACATAGAAATAGTTTTAAAGCCTTTAAACGCACCTTGAGGAATGTTCAAAGCGCCGTGTACTTCAACAACACCGCTTTTAGAAATACCAAATTTTCCCTCAACTTCGAGTTCACCACCTTTGTTCCCATTAATCAAAGCTGCATCGGTTAAATCGCTGGTGACGTTATTACCAGTTTGTTTTGTGACTGGTAAATTCAGAAAACCAGTTTCAATCACTAATAACTGAGATTGTTCAACATTAGAATTTTGCTTGGGACTGACGAGCAAATTCTCATCACTGCTGCAGCCTGATAATATTAATCCGGCAATAAATAAAAGCAAAAAATATTTTTTCATTTATAACTCCTGCGATAATTTCTGTCGGTGCACTCTACAAGTCACCATTCCATTTAAATTAATAATAGGTAATCTTATCTTAATAATCAATCGGATAACGTGAACTAATTTTTCATTTGAAAAAAAGTATAAGGGAGACCAGCCGATAGCCTCCCCTAAGAACTGTTTCCAGCTTTTATCCTCCTTTTTTTCATAAATTAAAACTAATCTAAAACCTTGCAGATTGTTTGTTTACTCTTTTTTGACCGACTAATAATGAAACCAACTAAAAAAAATATTATTCCAATTAAGAGAAATATTCCTAGGGAGGAATAGACTATATCAGCTAATGTCATAAGTACGCCAAAGACATAATGAGATAATATTGTTTTATATGATAAACAGATCAAGTGTATTTTTTTATAATCAGATACACTTACAATCCAATATAATTATTTAGATCGTATTGTCAAATACTTTTTTCACTTTCAATTAATTATTTGAGTTAGTTAAACTAAAGGATAGACAAACAGTAAATTATTAATCATATTAAGTTTTATACGGTAGGTGTTAGATTAGCAAGGTAATCTTGAAAAGTAGGCAGTATGCAAACTTAATGTGCGGGATGTAAATATTAGAAGTTTGTAAAAAAAGAAAAAAATCAAAATAATTTGTTTTATTCTTTTCAGTTGGGTTACACTTATTAATTTACAATAATGAAAGAAACTCGAAGTAAAATTTCAACTATTAAACTAATTTTAATTTAAAAATGAAATAATATGTTCGATTCAGTACAAAAAGCATTCTCCCTTCAATCAGAAATATTTGATGAATACGAAAAAGGAAATGAAATACTAAAATGGATGCGTTCTGTTACGCATAAACACGTTCTTCGCCATCTCCGTGAAAGTGATAGAATATTAGAACTTAATTCCGGAACCGGTATTGATGCAGTATTCCTTGCAAAAAATGGTTTTAGGATTCACTGTACAGACATTTCGGAGGGTATGTTAAATAAACTAAATAAAAAAATTACTGAATTTAAATTGCAAGATTTAGTTACTTCTCAACAACTTTCTTTTATACATCTCGATAAACTTTACGGATATTCTTTTGATTATATATTTTCAAATTTTGGTGGACTTAATTGCACTGAAAATCTTTCAGACGTTTTCAAACATTTTAGTAAAATATTAAATCCTGGCGGGAAGGTAACGTTGGTTATTATCCCTCCAATTTGTCCATGGGAAATTGCATCATTTATAAAAGGAAATTTTTCAACTGCCTTTAGAAGATTACATAAAAATGGAGTTACAGCAACCATTGAAGGTGTAAAATTCACAACATATTATCATAGCGTTGTTAGAACAATAAAAGCGCTTGGACCAAATTTTAGCATTAAAGAAATACAAGGTTTGGCATCAATCAGTCCTCCACCATACATGACCAATTTCAGCAAACGATTTCCTGGATTATATAAAATACTCACACGAATAGACGAAAATTTATCTCACATATTTCCCTTCAATCGTTGGGCAGATCATTTTATAATAACTGCTGAATTTAATCCCAATTAATCTAAAATTTGATTTAACTTTTTTAGATGATGTTCTATCTATTTTTGGCATTCTATCAAAAATAAATAATTGACTTCCCACCAATTCTTTATCTTTTTAACAAGTTTAAATTTATAATTATTGTTTTTAGCGATCATCTGTATTTTATCAATTTGACAATCCTCCGATAGGATCATTAATATTATGATTTTCTTCTTCTGGAATTTTTCCAATTGCAAAAAAAGTTTTTTGAAATATTCTAAATCTCTTCCACAATACCATGCGTAATCATTCTCACTAATTGGATCTTTTGCAAAGTAAGGGGGGTTAATTATTATAAAATCAAAACCGTCATCCGGGATGTTATCAAACAGATCGGACAGAATAATTTTGATTGACGCATTGTTCACCTTTGAATTCAAATGCAGATTCTTAATAACCTTTTCACTTATGTCAGATGCGGTTACAAAAGCACCTCTTTTCTGGCAATAAATTGATATGATGCCTGAGCCAGCACCAAGTTCCAGCACTTTTTTTTCAAAAAAATTATATTCAGTCAAATGGTTCAGTAATATTTTTGTGCTAAAGAAGAGACCTGGGTGAAAAACTCCAGGAAAAACTGCTACTTTAATTTTTTCATAAGAATATACCCGTTCATTTCTTAAATACTTGCTTAAGATAAAAATTAATATCGGTGAAATTATTCTTTTGATCACTGTAATCATTCTACATAAAATCCTTCTATTTCCGGTTGACGGTACCTTAACCAATATCTCTGCAAGAATTTTATCTCATACGGTATAGTGTAAATTTTAGTTTTATACCTGATCACTGAAACAAGCTTTATTATTTTTCTTTGAAGTTCAGACAATTTAATATCGGAAACTGTAGGATAATATCCATTCAGTACCGTCTCAAAGTTTTTAATTCTATTCACCATGCTTTTATTGAGCCATGGAGTTAGAGGGTTCTTCCTTAAATCAAATTTTTCCCAATGTGGATTAATCCAATCTTCCAGCTTCTCCGGAAACTTAAATCCTTTATTTGATGCTTGTTTAAATAATTCGGAATCTAAAGTAGGTACGGGGCTATATATATAGATAATTACTTCAGTATCCGGATTGATTCTTTTTATTTCCCGAATAAAATTAATATCACTGTCAATTTGATTCATTACACTCTTTTCTGAACCTCCCGGAAATCCTAACACAAAAGAATATTCGGGAATAATATCAAACTTTTTCATTCGAGCTGCGAATTGTTTGATTTGTTCTTTCGTTTGTGTTCCGCCTTTGTTCATCTGTTTCAACATTTCATCACTTCCGCTTTCAGCTCCGAAAAAAATCATTCTGCAACCGGCTTCCCGCATTAGCTCAAGTGATGAATCCTTAAAATTATTTACTGTATCAATTCTACCTTCTCCCCACCAGATCATTTTTTCATTTTTGATCAATTCTGAAAATTCAACTGTTCTCTTTTCAGATACAAAAAAATTATTGTCATGAAATTCTATTGCATTACCATCATAAACGTCCTTCAATAATTTGATGTCATCATAAATTTTTTGCGCAGATCTACCTTTCCAACGCGCATTATAGATTGGAACAATTCCGCAAAAAGAACATAAAAACGGGCAGCCAACGCTTGAGTGATATGCTATTGTCTTTGTCCCTAAAAAAGTTTTACCGAGATAATATCTAAGCGGATAAAAATTATTCAGTTTGCTATATGGTAAAACCGGGAGAGCATCCTGATCATATAATTCGTCTTTAGCAGTAATTTTAATTTCATCCCTGTTAAGGTAAATTAAATTGTTGATGAAATTCGGATCTCTTTTTTCTTCAAGTGCATCTATAAGTTTAGGAAATGCAAAGTCACCAGGTCCGTTTATAATGAAATCAACATAACCGGAGCTAAGAACAACTTCCGGTTGATTAGAAGGAAAATATCCGCCCCAAATAATTATTACATTATTAAATTTTCTTTTTATTTCACGAGAGATTGGTATTGCCTGCTTTAGCTGGGGTCCCGGCATTACAGTAATTCCGAAGTATTTGTATTCTCCTGTTTGAAATGCGCTAATTATTTTTTTCAAAGGATCTTTTTCAAGATTACCATCTACAATTAGATAATCAAACTTCCCTTCTACAGAAGCTGCAACGGATAAAATTGAATTTGGTATTCTGGGTTTTGAATTTGCACTTCTGGGGTTGAAAAGTATAATCTTGTTCATAATGACTTTGATATTACTCTTGGCCTTCGATTTTCCTTAAAATAAAATAATCAAAGATTATTTGCGGTAGGTAATAAAAATACGATAACCCGATTTTGAAAGAAGATGCTTTCAGCTTAAACGGATTCTTCAATAATGATTTGATACTTACTAGAGCTTTTTTACTTCTATAAATTCTATGAATAAAATGATGAAGCCTTTTATAATATTCAGGACGGAATGTATTCCTGAACATCATTGCGAGGTCATCCGAATCGTTCCAGTTCGTTTTTGTTTTAAGATCATTTTTTACCAGTTCATAAAATTTTGTTCCCGGTAATGGATATGAAACAGAAATGCCGATGTCATCAGGAAGAAGTTCCTTAATCATCTTTATAGTTTTTCGGATATCTTCTTTTGTTTCTCCTAAATATCCTAGCTGAATAAAAAACGCAACTTTGATCTTTTTCTCCTTCAGCAATTTTGCAGCTTTATATATTTGTTCGACGGTTGTTCCCTTTTCCATCACATCAAGAATCTTTTGCGAACCGGATTCAGCACCGACCCAAACTGTTTCTACTCCAGAACGATAAAGTGAATCAATATTGTTTTCGTTGAGCAGCAGATCAACACGAGATTGAATTTTGTACTTAAATTTTAATTTCCTCTCTTGAACTAAATTGCTGAATTCATTTATCCATCCCGGTTTTAATCCGAATATATCATCACAGAACCAAAAATGATCCGGCTTAAATTCTTTTAATAGATATTCAATCTCATCAATAACATTCTGAGGCGAGCGGGAATTATATCTATTTCCATAAATCGGCTTAGCACACCAATTACATTTGAATGGACATCCCCTCGTCGTTGCTAAATTCATTGAAAAATAACCGTGCTTATCAGTCCATATCTTTCTATACTTTTCTATATCAATTAAATCCCTTGCCGGAAAAAGAAGGTTATCAAGATCTGTAAGAATTTCTCTTTTGGGTGTACAGATTATTTTTTCGTATGAACAAAAAGCGATTCCTTTTATATCTGAAATATTTTTGTTCCCTTCTTCCAAAATTTTTACCAATTCCTTCAATGTTGCTTCGCCCTCACCAATAACAACAAAGTCGGCTCCTTTGTCTAAATATTTTTCATAATGATCCGAGGAATCAGAGCTTGAGACTATTACTTTGCACCCATATTCTTTTCCAATCTTTATTAATTGAAAAGCAGCCTCTCGCATCTTGCTTAAGCACATCTTCGTTAAATAATTAAACCCATCGTCATAAATAATTAAATAACTGGGTCTAATATTTTTTAATAAAGGAATGATGTCGCTAACGGATTCGGCAAGATTTGTATCAAACAATGAAACATCATAACCGGCTTCTTTCATATAAGAAGCGGCATAGAGTGTCCCAAGCGGCGGATAAGGTTGTTTTGTCTCCCACTGTTTAGGATCAAATTTATAAAAGTATGAATGTGTAAATAATAGCTTCGTCATTTCGTAAAATCAAAAAGTCTTTTTAGGTAATAACTATTTTGTTTCTTTCGATCGAATATCTTTTCCACTGATTATGGAATTCATTAATAATTTTTACACGGTAATCATTTGTATGAAGTTTTATTACATGTTCATCTAATACAACGGAGCCGTCTTTTGACAGTACTAAATATTTGTTGTAACGGAACCGGTACAATAAATTGATCAATATATTGAACGGACGGAATAACGAATAAAGAAGTGAGCTCGGCAAACGCTTTGTATCTGGAATAATAAAATTTGGATAATGTTTTTTTACCCAATCGTTACTGCTTAAAAAGTATCTTAAATAATCTGCATTCTTAAAAGGCTTCAAAGCTATTATCTGATGAGCAGTAAAAAGATCACGCTGTAATTGAATTTGAATTGCTTTCTCATCAACCAAATAATTTATACAAAGGATTTTTCGTGATCTATATATAAGTGATATTATGTGAATTATTAAATATACTACATAAACAGTGAAAGGTTTTGTTATTATAAATAAGTCAATGTCTTCATGGTTTTCAAGCCCATAATTTGCTGTTCCTCCGCTGAATGCAATTGCTGAGACAAATGGAACCTTATTTAATACATTTAATAATTTCTGGGTTAATTTACTATCTACAGTTTTATTTTTACGAGTGTAGAGAGTTTCAATCTCTTTATTAAGATAGATCATATCATCGGAGATAACTATTTTTTTCTTATCTATTAAAGATTCTAACGCTTTACCTAATTCTTCTTTTGATACTTTTTGTTCGAGAAGAAAATAGTGCAGTATTTCTAAATTTATTCCGCTGTTAAATAACTTATAATATAGAAGTGTTTTCTCAATTGCTTCTTCAATATCATTTTTAGAAATATCAGACAAATCTACTTTCCTTAATTTTTCTTTCTATTATTATTAATAATTCATTTAACTGATGTTGCATTAATTCGGGGGAATATTTGATTTTGTAACCG
This sequence comes from Melioribacter sp., assembly GCA_012026935.1. Classification (GTDB taxonomy): domain Bacteria; phylum Bacteroidota; class Ignavibacteria; order Ignavibacteriales; family Melioribacteraceae; genus Fen-1258. The sequence continues at coordinate 20,728 of VEPI01000139.1, forward strand.
ATGATTTGTTTATCAATTTTTTGCATCAAATTATCAAAACCCTTTTTAAGATCATTAGAATTTTGGGGATTGAAAAAGACTGAATATGTGTTCGATATTTCCTCTGTTCCTGAGCCGGTACTGCATAAAACCGGCAATTCATAATGCATTGCCTCAAGTACAGGAAATCCAAATCCCTCTACAAAACTAGCGTGAACAAATGCCGAAGCGCCGGAATATAGCCTGTGCAGTTCATCTTCTGATACATATCCTAGAAATTCAACATCGGGATGATCTGCATAGTTCAAAAATAAATTTTGAATCTCTTTTGAACTTGTCCAAACCTCACCTGCAAGCTTCAGTTTGAAATCTAATCTGTTTTCTTTTTTCCATTCAATAAAATTTTTGATTAAAAAAGATAAATTTTTACGCGGTTCAATGTGCCCCACATATAAAAAGTAACGACATTTACTTCCATCTTTATTAATAAGTTGATGATCGTTTTTCATAACCGAGTTTGAATATGCTTGTAGAAGATAAATTTCGTTTTCTGCAACTCCAAGATATTTATTAATGCATTTTTTAGAATATTCACTAATTGTAACTATTAAAGGATTCTTCAGTAAAGTTTTTTTTAATTGATTATTATAGAATAATACAAATGCTTTTGAATAAAACTGCGGGTGGGAAGCAAAAGATAAATCGTGGATAATAATTACAGACGGCTTATTAAAATAGTTCGGCATTAAATAGTTCGGAAAAATTCCAAAGTCTACTTTTTCTTTTTCCATTTCGGAAGAAAGAAAATACTTTCTATAAAGATTCCTTTGTATCCCGCCTCTTTTAATAATCGGTAATAAATTTAATAATTTACTGTTGGTTAAATAACCTGACTGTTTTGGCGAAAAAGTTTTAATTGTGTTGTCAGTTTTATGTAATTCATTTAGAAGGCAGCTAATATACTTTGATGTACCGGTTGATTTGACTCCTACAGCCGATGTATCTATACCTATTATCATAGATCGAAATTATTCTTAATATTTAATTAACTACTAAACATATTAAAAAAATAATTCTAACTTTCGAAAACCACCGAATCAGGTTTAGCGCCAAGTATTTCCAAAATAGAATTAATGTCTTGGACAAATTTATCGGGACCACAGATATAAAAGTTCTGATTGAAATCAAAAATTTGTTCTTTTAAGAATGATTCATTAATTCTTCCAAAATGATATTTACTATTCTTTTCTCTGGTTAATAAATTTATAAAATTATCACCAAGTAATTCAAAGAGTTCATTTTTTAGAATAATGTCGTCTGAAGTTTTATTTGAAAAATAAAGTTTATTCTTCTTCAAATCATTTTTAAGTTTTAAGTTTCTGAAAATTGCAATGAAGGGAGTAACTCCCGCACCTGCAGCAATAAAAACACCGGGCCCTTTGTAGCTAATTGCGCCCCATACATCATGTATAATAAGTTCTTCTCCTGGTCTAAGTTTCCCAATCTCTTCCGTAACATCATTATGATCATTATAAATTTTAATTGTGAATTCCAGATTTTCCCATTCATTCAATCCTGTAAAAGTGAATGGGCGTTTTTTATCTCTGTAATTTATTTTATTGATTGCAACTTCGGTTGCTTGGCCCGGGTTGAAACTATAACCTTTTGGTTTTTCAACAGTTAATTTATTTACATCATGTGTAACTTTTTCAATACCCAGAATTTTTACAATATGTTCTTCCATAATTAGCTCTTATTAATTTGGTAATCTTATTGTTTACTCGCAATATTTTATAATGAAATTACTTTTTCATTTTGACTCGATTTGCCGTAAGAATTCATTCTTTATTTCTCTTTCTTCAAATTTACCGCCAAAGCATGATGTTTTTGTAATACTATTAACATCCTCCACTCCTCTAGAAGCGATACATAGATGCATTGCCTCCAATGCAACTGCAACATCCTCGGTTTGTAATACCCTTTGCATCTCTGTACAAATCTCAACAGTAAGTCGTTCTTGCACTTGTGGTTTCTTGGCGGCATACTTAACAAAGCGATTCAGTTTTGATAAACCAACAACATATTGTTTAGGAAAATACGCAATGTGTGCTTTACCATAAAATGGAATTAGGTGATGTTCACAGTAAGAAAAAAATGTTATATCCTTTTCAAGCAGCATTTCTTTATAGCCATAGTTGTTGCCGAACAAAGTCATTTTGGGTTTTAGTGACGGATCAAGTCCGCTAAACACTTCATTTACATACATTGTTGCAACACGGTGCGGTGTTTCTCTAATACTTTCATCTTCCAGATCAAGCCCTAATATTTCAAGGATAGCGGAAACATGTGAGTCTATTATCTCAATCTTTTTAGAGTTACTTAAGTTGCCCTGAATATCGGCAAGAAATGGTCTGATCATTGTTTGAGGTGCCATATAATTATTGGGCCACTTGTGATTTAAGATCGGTCATTTGCGCCAAAACATACGCGGCAATTGCCATCACGAGATCGCGAACAGCAATATCCAACATTCCTCCGCTTATTAAAACTAACGCAATAGAAATTAGCCATACCATTACAATATAGCTTCCGGTTTTCGTATATCTTAATACAATTATTCCTGCTGCAATTTCAATAATGCCAACAATAATCATAAAGGTGTGTGGTGGAAATGGTAATATTGATAGCATTCCCTGGCTAAGATATTTATCCCATTGTACAAGCAAATTTGTAAATTTATCTAAACCGGCAATGATAGGAACTGCGCAAAATGTTATGCGAAGAATGTTCCAAAGAACATTTATTTTATCTTTTACGTCTGGCATTGTGACCTCTTCTAATTAGATTTATTGTGTGTATTCATTAGATAAAGTCACATAGAAAAGGTTACAAAAAAACTATTAATATTATTTGTAACCTTGCGGGTAATTTGTTATCTAATAGATATGGAAATAATGCGGAAAATACCTAAAGCATCTATGGATGACGAGGAAATCATTCGTTCGGTTCTTAATGGGAACAGAAATGATTATGAGTTTATCATGCGCAGGTATAATGAACGTTTGTACAGAATCGGAATTTCCATTTTAAAAGATGAAAGTGATGTGGAGGATATAATGCAAGAAACATATATCAAAGCATACAAAAATTTAGAAACTTTTAAGCAGCAGTCGAAATTCTCAACATGGCTGACGCGAATTATGGTAAATGAGTCTCTTGCAAAATTAAAGTACAGAAAGAGATTTGAACAACTCGGTGATACGGAGACCGATAATACGCCTTCATATTTTACTCATTCGGAAACACCCGAAAAACAATTCATGCAAAAGGAATTGAGAGGTATTATTGAAAATGCTGTTAAGAGTTTACCACAAAAATATCAAACCGTTTTTATGATGCGTGAAATTGAAAATATGAACGTTCAGGAAACAGCAAAATCTTTAAATATTACCAACGAAAATGTTAAAGTTCGATTGCACCGCGCTAAAGAACTTTTGAAAACAAATATTACGCTTGCTTCCGGAACCCCGGAGATTTTTCCCTTCTTACAAAATAGATGTGATCGTGTGGTATCTTTTGTCTTAGAAAATATTCGGAGTTAATACAAACTTTATGAGAGAAAATATAAGTCGGCTTGAAAAAATTTCTTTACTCCTTGAGCCGGCGGCTCAAGACCGTTTACACGCAATAAAAAAAATAATTGACTATTCGGAAGACTTCCTTCAAAATATTAATAGCTTACCATCGTACTATGTAACTGATAAAAAAGGATTAGGAATTTATGATTCTCCCATCGGAGAAGATGCCGGTAACCTTGACGAACTTCTAAAATCATTAAAAGAAAATGTTGACACACCTGGTTTGAACCCAGCATCAAAAGGTCATTTGGGTTATATCCCTGGCGGTGGAATTTTCCATTCTTCATTAGGCGATTATCTTGCGGCAATTACAAATCGCTATGCCGGTGTTTTCTTTGCTTCTCCGGGTGCGGTTCGAATGGAAAATATGTTGTTGGAATGGATGTCAAGTATCATCGGTTACCCAAAAACCTCAGGCGGAAATTTAACATCCGGAGGAAGTATTGCAAATCTTATCGGCATAGTTTCTGCACGCGATGCTTTTCAAATCAAAGCAAAGGTTTTAGATAAAACTGTTATTTATTTGTCCGAGCATGGACATCACTCAATTGATAAAGCAATTCGAATTGCAGGTCTAAACGAGTGTGTTAAAAGATATATTCCCCTTGACGACCGCTACAGAATAAAATCCCAAGAACTTGAAGATATAATTTGTTCGGATCAAAAAGCCGGATTACGTCCTTGGCTTATTGTCGCATCAGCAGGTACTACCGATGTAGGTGCTGTTGATCCATTAACTGAGATTGGATCTATTGCAGAAAAATATAATTTATGGTTTCATGTTGATGCTGCTTACGGAGGTTTCTTTGTGCTTTGTGATTCGGGTAAAGCTGTTTTGCAAGATTTAAATAAATCCGATTCAATAGTTATGGATCCTCACAAGGGCTTATTCGTTCCTTACGGTTCCGGCGCTGTGTTGGTTAAAAATAAAATTCAACTTCTAGAATCGCATCACTATCAAGCTAATTATATGCAAGATGCTTCGACTTCAACTGATGAATTATCGCCCGCGGACTTATCTCCTGAATTATCGAAACACTTTAGGGGATTAAGACTGTGGCTGCCTCTGAAATTAATTGGTCTGGTTCCATTTCGAGCGGCACTTGAAGAAAAAATCCAACTTGCTCGATATTTTTATAAAGAGCTTCAGTCAATTGAAGGAATTGAGCTTGGCCCATATCCTGAATTATCAGTTGTTACTTTTAGATACCTTCCGAAATCCGGCGACGCTAATGAATTCAACAAAAAATTAGTAAACGAAATCCAGCGGGATGGAAAAGTGTTTTTATCTTCCACAATGCTCAACGGAAAATTTGTAATTAGATTGGCTGTGTTAGCTTTTAGAACTCACCTGGATACGATTGATTTGGCAATTGATATTATTAAAAATAAAATTGAAAGAATTAAATAAGTCTTCTCCCCAGACACAATATTTTTGGTAATTAATCTAATCCTACTCATCCTCTTGTTGCACTAATAATGTTTTCAATCAAGTTTGGAAACATCTTTATTATACTATAACTAATTTTTCTGTAATGATTATTCATGATAATATTTTGAATTGACTTCGCAATAAAAATTCGTTTCTTAAATAGTTTTTCCCACTCACGTGTGTAAAGCCGTCCCGTTTGAAGACTATCAATTCCATCAGATTTTTGCTTCTCAAATATCTCCGAGATTAATTTTGCATTCTGCATAGCAAGACCGATTCCATCACCCGTAAGAGGAGCAATAACAGCTGACGAATCTCCAATAAAATATATTCCGTTTTTTACCAACTCTCTTTTCCCAAAATAAATATTACCTGTACCGTAGATAGGCAGATCATTGATAATGCCAATAATATTTTCACAAAATAGCTTTTTGAAATTTTTGTTCCCATCCATTAAAGCTTTTATTTGATCTCTAGGATTGCCTTGAACTTCTCTCCGGTTTTCAAGAAAACACACTGTAGCTTTATTTTCTCCCACAGAATTTATTCCACAGTATATTCCATTCGAAGTAAATATTTGGATAGTATCTTTCTCCAAAACATTAAATGAAGATTTATCAAGATGGAACTTTACGCCATTAAGAAAAGATTTATGATTCGTAAAACTCCTATTAAGTTTTTTATCAAGAATATTTTGTCTACCGTATGCTGCAATTACTTTATCGCAAAAGATTTCTTGAGAAGATTGACCTTTATCAATAACAAGAGTAATAAATTCTCTATCATGAATAATTTCCTTAACCTCACCAGGTTGTAAAACAGCAATTCCTTTTTTCTTAACAGCATCAAGTAAAAAATTATCGAATATCCCGCGCTTAATTCCGTAAGCAGGAAATTTTAATTTGGTTTCAAGAAAGGAATTGTGGCCGTTATAGAATTTGAACTTGGTAATCTGATTTGGGTTTAACTTCAAAAAACTATTAAAGAGATTTAAATTTTTCAGGGTGTTGATTACTTCTCCTGATAAAAATTCGCCGCAGAGACTTTCACGAGGAAAGATTTTCTTTTCTATAACGCAAACCTTAAAACCTCGGTCGTGTAGATATAACGCCGCAGTTGTGCCGGCAGGACCTCCCCCAACTATTGCAAAATCAAACTTATCCATAATCACTTAATAATAACCGCAAGCCAGCGGAAAGCCCACCGGTGTTGAATTATAACTGACGAGGATTTTGTGTCGGAAAATATTTCTTGTAATTCATTTTTAAGAAAACCCCTTTTTACAGAAAGCGGACCATCATTTTTAACCATCTCGCTTTTTGAAAATAAGGATGTTAGAAATTTAATACCGGCATAGGCGAATACTGAGCGGTGAAGATCATTTACAATTACGCCAAACCGGGAAATTTTCATGAAGTGTTGAATCAATTTATTTATTTCTCCTTCACTGAAATGATGGAGGAATAATGATACATGAACAATGTCGAAACTCGATTCTTTGAACGGAAGACTAAAAGTATTACCGCAAACAATATTTACTTCAGAACTGCTTTCTTTAACAAATCTACAAATCCCTTTGTTTATATCGAGGCTTGTTAGACTAATTGTTTTACCGTTAGAATTAAATTTGAAATTATCAGAGCCGCCCGAGCCAACATCTAGTATAGAAATTCTTTTATTTTGTCCAATAACTTTTGAAATTATTTCAAAACCTTTTTTACTAGTTGATCTTCCGCCCAAATACTTATTTATCAATTCAAGTTCGCCAAGAGCTGTATTTACTCTATCATCAGTTATAGAAAAGTCATCCATAATTTCTTTTTGATAACTTCTCGGCATAAACATCATACACCTTTCAGCAACGCAATTTCCATAGTAAGTCCCGGTCCGAACGCAACGGCACAACATAGACCGTTGTGTTCTATTTTTTCCGTTTGAAGAATTTCCTTCAGCACAAAAAGGATAGATGCCGACGACATGTTTCCGAAATTTTTGAGAACATCTCTGGAAGGTTTCATTTCCTCATTAGTTAATTCCAATCCTTTTTGAAGCGAATCCAAAATCGCTCTTCCTCCTGGGTGAAGCGCCCAGTGTTTAATTTCTTCTTTCTTTATTCCAAGGCTGTCCAGTATTTTTTTCAATTCGGGAACAGCTTGCTCTAAAATAATTTTAGGAAGTTCGGTTGACAGCATCATCTCAAAACCGAAGTCACCGATTTTCCATCCCATGAATTCCGCTGAGTCCTCAAACAAAATTGATTTAGTAGAAATAATTTTTAATTGAGTTTTAGATTTTAATGATGCAGAATTTGTAAATAATGCTGCTGCCGTGCCATCGGCAAAAATCATGTTTGCAAGAATATTGTCTTTGGTCGGTTCAGTCTGCAGATGAAGACTGCACAACTCAACCGAGACTAACAGAGTAGTTGTTTCCACTGCATTGTTCATTGTTTCAAGAACCGAATTAAAACCGATCAAGGATGCTGCACATCCCATAAAACCAATGTGAGTTCTTTTTACCGATCTCTGTAGCTTAAGTGAATTGATTAAATGATAATCCAATCCGGGAGCGAAAAATCCCGTACACGAAATTGTTATTAGTCTATCAATTTTTTCCGGATCAATTTTATTAATTAATAAAAGTTTTTGCGACGCTTCAGCGGTTAATACTTTCGACCATTTTTCGTATTCCAACATTCTAGATTTTGTGCCCGGCTTTATGTAATTGTTTCCGCTGCTATAAAACTTTTCTTCAACCGAATCGTTACCGTCAGGAACAACAAAATATCTTGTATCAATTCCGGAGTGAGTAGATGCCGCATCAATCATCCTTGCTATTGCCGGACGATCAGCCATTCTTCTTTTTAGTTCTTCCGTTGCTTTGGATTGTAGTACTCTGTAAGGAGGTGAGGCAGTAGCTATATCTATTAACATTGCGATATTTCTTCCATGCTAGTGTAACTTATAAATTTTAGAATACACTGCTCTTTTGTAATTATATAACATTTCTTTTGTTATAAATGTTCACAAAAAAATCAATAATAAATTGTTCTTATTGGAATTGAATTTTAGATTTGATCAATTGAAATGTGACTTGCCCCCATATTTTGTACCAGTATAAATGTTA
>VEPI01000172.1:0-51965 GCA_012026935.1 Melioribacter sp.
AATTGGGACTTTTAATTGTTGGTTCAATTGGGCTTGATGATATAGAAACCCCTTTTGATAAAGTACAAAATGCTCTTGGCGGGTCAACAACTTATATATCACTTGCTGCAAGTTATTTTACGGGACCAATTGAGATAGTTGGAATTGTGGGCGATGATTTTCCTAAAGAGCACATGAAAATGCTGGAAGATCATAATGTAGATCTTGAAGGATTGGAAATTGTTGAAGGCGCTAAAACCTTTCGATATGGATGTAAATATCATTATGATCTAAACGTGCGGGATTCATTATACACTCACTTAAATGTTTTTGAAAAATTTAATCCCCAGCTGCCTGTTAAAAGTAAAAAAAGCAGTTATGTAATTCTTGGTAATATTGCACCTGGACTTCAGCTGAGTGTCTTAGACCAATTGCAAAATCCAAAGTTCGTAGTTTGCGATACAATGAATTTTTGGATCAATGGTGCAATGGGAGATTTACTAAAAGTTTTAAAACGCGTTAATGTTTTGATTATCAATGATTCGGAAGCCAGACTTCTGTCTAACGAGCCGAATTTGATTAAAGCCGCTCATAAAATTTCTAAAATGGGTCCGGAATATTTGATTATTAAAAAAGGTGAGCACGGTGCACTTTTATTTGGATCAGATACGGTTTTCTCAGCTCCGGCTTATCCAATGGAAAACATTTTTGATCCGACCGGTGCCGGCGATGCTTTTGCCGGCGGATTTACAGGCTATCTTCATAAGAACAGAGATTTTACTTTTGATAACTTAAAACGTGCTGTTGTATATGGAAGTATAATGGCTTCTTTCTGTGTTGAAAAATTTAGCACTAAAGGTTTGGAAGATTTAAGTCCGTTAGAAATCAGAAATCGTTTTATTGAATTTAGAGAGTTATCAAGTTTTAGCTAAGATGAGAACTCAACCTGCAATTGAATTTAAGAATGAACAACTCCACATCATTAATCAAACAAAACTTCCTTTGTTTGAAGAATTTATTATTACGGATGATTATGAAAGAATTGCTATTGCAATAGAGCGGTTGGAAGTTCGCGGTGCGCCGGCAATCGGAGTAGCCGCCGCATACGGATTAGTACTTTCACTAAAGAAAATTTCCAAAGAAAAATATTCAGACATTTTTGAAAAAGCCTATAATAGATTAGCTTCGACAAGACCTACGGCAGTAAATCTTTTTTTTGCTCTTAATGAAATAAAAAAAGTATTTGATGAAAAAAAGAATGAAACTGATATTTATAATCTGTTGATTTCAAAAGCGGTTTCTATTCATCAGAATGATATTGATCTGTGTGAAGGGATAGCAAATAACGGGTTGAATATTTTTTCCAAGAAAAGCCGGGTATTAACTCATTGCAATGCCGGTGCATTAGCAACCAGCGGGGACGGGACTGCGTTAAATGTAATTCGAAAAGCGTTTGAAAACGGATTGATAGAACATGTCCATGTGGATGAAACACGTCCGCTTTTACAGGGATCTCGTTTAACTGCATGGGAATTAAATAAAATCGGAGTTCCATTTTCCATCAACACAGATTCTGCCTCTGCATTTTTAATGCAGCAAAATAAAATTGATTTGGTCATCACCGGTGCGGATAGAATTGCTGTTAATGGAGATACTGCAAATAAAATCGGAACATACAATCTTGCAGTACTATGCCATTATCATAAAATCCCTCTCTATATTGCAGCACCTACAACTACAATAGACAAGAATTGTCAAAGCGGTGAAGAGATCAAGATAGAATTACGAAACAAGAGTGAACTAATCTATTTTTACGATAAACAAATTACAAAGGAAGAATATCCGGCTTACACACCGGCATTTGATATTACACCAAATAAATTGATAACTGCAATCATCACTGAAAAATCTATTCACAATCCGCCATTTGATTTCAAAAATGTCTGAGATAATTAAAACAGAAGCAATTGTACTGCGCAAAATAAATTTTGGCGACAGCAGTCGTATTGCATTATTCTACTCAAAAGATTTTGGGAAAATATCCGGAATAATAAAAGGTGCGCGTTCCTCAACATCTAAAATCGGATCAATGGTTGATACGATTAATTTGTTGCAACTTGTTATTTATAAAAAAGAAGTGAGAGAAGTTCAACTTATTAGAGATGTTGATCTGATCAAACATTATCCACATATAAAAGACGATTATCAAAAATTAAAATATGCAACTGCAATAATTGAACTCCTGACAACTATGACATCCGAGAATGAACATAACATTAAACTTTTTGATGGGACTGTCCGCATTCTGACTTTACTTGATAGTACTGAAGAAAATCCGCAGTTATTATTTATAAAATATTTTTTCTTTTTCTTAAAAGAAATTGGTTATGAATTTCAGATAAACCATTGCAATGTTTGCGGAAAGAAGATTCAATCGGGTGATCAAGCATCTTACAATTATGAAAGCGGACTAATGTGTTCTGATTGCCGTAAAGATAGATTAACAAATTTTAATTTTACTGAGGAACTTTTTGATTTGCTTATATGTCTAAACAGCAAAAGAAATAACATTAAATATTCTGAAAAAGATCTGGATCTAATTATGAAAATGCTCGAAAAATTTTTAATGTATCAGTTACATGAATTCAAAGGTTTAAAAACTTTTAATTTGAGTTAAATATTAGGAGGAAAAATATATATGCGTAAGAAAAATCTAATAGGCACTGCCTCACTTATTCTGATTGGTATTGTTTTCGGTGCTATACTTGTGTCCGGATTCGGTTGGGTTCGTCCAAGTTATGGCGATGTAAAGATCGGCGCAGATAGACCGCCGGTTGAACAGTTAAATGCCGATGCCGCTGCTTTCAATAATGCATTCGTTCAAGTAGCGGAAAAAGTTACCCCGTCTATCGTTCAAATTACTGTTGTATCCTCAGTTAAATTAAATTCAAATAATCCGCATTTCTTTTTCCAATTTCCGTTTGGCGATAATAATCAGCCGCAAGAACAGCAGGGCGGCGGAAGCGGAATAATTATTTCTGAAGATGGATACATATTAACAAATAACCACGTTGTTGATGAAGCAAAAGAAGTTACCGTAAAGTTGCACGATAAAAGAGAATTGAATGCAACTGTTATTGGAACCGATCCGTTAACGGACCTTGCGGTAATTAAAGTAGATGCAAAAAATTTACCGGCTGCATATTTAGGTGATTCAGAAAAAATTAAAGTTGGTCAGTGGGTAATGGCTATCGGAAATCCGTTATCGTTAGCTTCAACCGTAACAGCTGGAATTATTAGTGCTACAAGTAGAAATATAAATATTAATTCTGACCGTTACGCAGTTGAAGATTATATCCAAACAGATGCAGCAATAAACCCGGGTAACAGCGGCGGAGCTTTGGTTGATTTGAACGGTGCTGTAGTTGGAATTAATTCTGCAATTGCTACTAACGGATTTTCTCAGACATATATTGGTTACGGATTTGCAATACCAATTAATCTTGCTAAGTCGGTTGCAAATGATCTGATCGCAAACGGAAAAATAAGCCGCGGTTATATTGGTGTTGAGATTAATGAAGTGGATGCTGCTACAGCAAAAGCAGTTGGTTTAGGTGAACCGCGCGGAGTTTTAGTACAAAATATTGTTGAAGGGGGCGCTGCATCAAAAGCTGATATAAAAGTAGGAGATATAATTCTTAAGATTGATCAAAAAGAGACTAATCAAGCGAACGAACTGCAATCTTATGTTGCATCAAAGAGAGCAGGAACAGTTGTTAAGTTAACAATCTTCCGTGATGGAAAGCAGATAGAACGTGAAGTAACTTTGAAAGCACGCGATGGGGAAGACACAAAGACCGTTATAGCATCGAATAAACTAAACAAAGGTAGAGATGTTGATGCAAAAGAAATGTCATTTGATAATGTCGGACTTACGGTTAGAAATTTAACAAGTGATGAACGTGAAGAATATAAAGTTAAAAGCGGTCTTTTGATTACGAGCGTTAAAAACTACGGCAAAGCATTTAATCAAGGATTAGGAGCCGGGGCAGTCATAGTTTCAGCTGATAAGAAAGAAATAAATTCAGTTTCAGAATTAAAAGCAATTTTTGATAACAAGAAAGGTGATGCAATTCTTCTTAAAGTTGTTGATGGTAAAGGAAATTCACGTTTAGTCGGTATTGATATACCAAGATAAATTAAATAGTATTCTCAGAAAGAAAAGCGCTCATCATTTGAGCGCTTTTTTTATATTTGCACATAACACATAAAGAAAATTAATATGATAAAATATGTCACAGCAGGCGAGTCACACGGTAAAGGATTAATTTCTGTTGTCTCCGGATTTCCTTCCAATCTTAATATTTCAGAAGGCTACATCAATGAACAATTAAAAAGAAGACAGGCAGGTTACGGGCGCGGACTTCGTATGAAAATTGAATCTGATACTGCCGAGATTATTTCCGGAGTTCGTTTTAATAAAACTCTTGGTTCTCCAATCTCTTTATTTATTAAAAATAATGATTGGGAAAATTGGACCGTTAAAATGAGTGTATCGGAAAAAAGCGGCGATGTTGAAAAGATTTCTATTCCTCGACCGGGACATGCCGATTTGGTAGGAACATTAAAGTATAATTATGATGATATCAGGAATTCGATTGAAAGATCAAGCGCAAGAGAAACTGCAGCAAGAGTAGCAGCTTGTTCAGTTGCACGCAAGCTTTTAAATGTATTTGGTATTGAAGTAGGAAGTTATGTTGAAAGTATCGGCGGAATATTTTCAAAAAATAATTATTCCGATAAATTGTTTGATGGTAAAAATGTTGACTCGCTGAGTGCGGAGAGAATTAATCATAAATCCGATAAAAGCAGTGTACGAGTTTTAGATTCACTGCAGGAAAAAAAGATCATAAATAAAATTAAACTAGCCAAGAAAAAAGGAGATACACTCGGCGGAACTTTTTTTGTGATTGCTACTGGTGTTCCGGTTGGACTTGGAAGTTTTGTTGATTATGAATCGCGCCTTGATGCCGAGTTATCAAAATCAATAATGTCAATTCAAGCTGTAAAGGGAGTTGAAATTGGTTTAGGTTTTGAATCAGTAATGAGATTTGGTTCAGAAGTTCATGATGAAATTACCTTAAAAGGAAAACAGTTTACAAGAAGAACTAATCGTGCAGGTGGAATTGAGGGGAGTATATCTACAGGATTACCAATTATTATCCGCGGAGCTATGAAACCGATTTCTACATTAATGAGTCCGCTTGAAACAATTGATCTATCAACAATGAAAAAAATAGAATCAAGAAGAGAGAGAAGTGATTTTGTAGCTGTTCCGGCTTGTGCTGTAATTGCCGAATCAATGGTAGCATGGACTCTTGCAAATTTCTTTTTACAAAAATTCAGTGGCGATTCGATGGAAGATGTTAAAGATAATTATATGAATTATGCGGGAAAACTATATAGCAGGACCAAGAAAAATTTTTCCGGAAGATAGATGCTCATCATTCAGAGATTTGTCTTCAGTCCCTTCTACGAAAATACTTATTTAATCTGGGATGATAACACAAAAGCTGCGGCTATTATTGATCCTGGCTGCTATGACGATAAAGAGAGAAGTACGCTGGATGAATTTATAAAAAAAGAATTGCTGCAAATAAAGTTTCTTATTAACACTCACTGTCACATAGATCACATTTTTGGTAATGCTTACATAAAAGAAAAATATAATCCAACATTTTTAGCACCGGAAAAAGATTTATTTATGTTAGACTTAATGATAGATACTGCAAAAAGTTATGGAGTTGAATTTACACCGTCACCTAAACCGGATAAATTGATTGATGAAACCGAGCCATTCATTCTTGGTAAATCAATTGGGAAGTTTATTTTTACACCAGGGCATACCCCGGGTGAGTACTGCCTCTATTTTGAAAAAGGAAAGATTTGTTTTACCGGTGATGTATTATTTAGAAGAAGCATAGGAAGAACCGATCTTTGGGGAGGAAATTACGAAACATTGTTGGAATCAATAAGGATTAAACTGTTCACACTGCCTGATGAAACAATTATTTATCCCGGTCATGATTCACATAGTACAATTGAAGAAGAGAAAGAGAACAATCCTTTTTTCAAAATGTAACAATTGATTTAACCGCTATTAATGGATAAATTGATTTTAGAAAATTGAAGGATGCAATTCAAAAGTAATGAAAGAGAAAAAGATTTTACTTCCAAATAGTGTCGCTTTATTTGTAACTCTTTTTTTTGTCTATGTCGTTTTATTTGAATTCATATTGCCTATTAACAAAGTACTACCGAAACCAAGCTCACTTTACGAGTCCTTCATCCATATCTGGTCGGATTACAATTTACTTCTTGCATTCACTACAACCACTTCAGTTATATATATAGCAATTGCATTAAGTATACTATTCCTTTACGCAGGAGCTGGATACTGTATAAAATTATTAGTCGAATTAAAGTATTCTATTCAATCTTTCCAAATATTTAGATTTATACCGATATTTTTTGTTGCGGTATTATTTAATTTTTGGTTGCCGAATAATTTGCCAGCAGAATTATTATTTGGATTTTTAATCGCTGCATTCTTAGTGATAATTAAATTGTTTGATGAATCAAAGAAAATAAAAAAAGAATATTTACTTGTAGCTTGGAATCTCAACTTATCACAGAATAGTATCTATAAAAAAGTTTATTGGAAATCTGCACTGCCTGCTTTGTCAAAATATTATGAAAAAGTACATCTTTCACTTTGGACTTTAATTTTGATTTATGAATTTATAGATAACACTCATGGTTTTGGATTTATATTCCGTACTGCTCTGGATTACAAGGATTTTACAGCGTTATATACTTTGGCTATAGTATTATCATTGTTAATATGGTTCGGTAACTCAGTAATAAAATATGTTAACAGTAAAATTATTTACTGGAGTGCCGAATGATTGAAGTAAAAAATATTTCGAAAGAATATTCAGACGATAACCGTTTCAAAAAGACTATACTGAGAAATGTTTCGTTAGATATCCCGTCTGAAAAAATTACTTCTGTAATTGCACCAAGTGGTTCAGGTAAATCAACATTACTGAAAATAATATCCGGATTAGAACATACAACACATGGTGAAATAATTAAAAGCGGAAATAAAAAGATTATATACATCCCTTCGCAATTATTTTCATTCCCTTGGCTGAATGTTGAAGAGAATATTTCTTTTGGTCTGCTAAAAAAAGATTCTGCTAAAATTCAAAGTATTATTAGTTTTGTCGGCTTAGAAGGATACGAAACTTTTCATCCGAATAATAAAAGTTATGGATTCCGTTTTAGAATAGCTTTAGCACGTTCGTTGGCATATAATCCAGCGACTATTCTTTTAGATGAACCATTCAACCAAATGGATATTCAGACTAAAAAGGAAATATTATTTCTTATTCGGGAGACACAAAGCACATACAAGACAAGTTTTCTTTTAGCAACTACAAATATTACCGAAGCACTTTTCTTATCAGAAAAAATTTATTTGATGAAGAAAGATCCCGGAGAGATAATATTCGATCATGTTGTAGATCTTCCTCAAAAACGTGATGAAGCGATTTATGATTCCGAAAAATTTATTCAGTTGAGGTTACAAATCGAAAAATCCTTAAAGAAAATAGATTCACAAAAGTTATTTAGTCTTTCCATATAAGGAATTAACCTGTGAAAGAAAGAATTGATAAACTTATTAAACAGCGTGAAGAAGCAAAACTCGGCGGCGGAACCGATAGAATTAAAGCTCAACATGATAAAGGAAAATTAACTGCACGTGAAAGAATACAATTATTGGTTGATGAAGGAAGTTTTAATGAAATTGATATGTTTGTTACGCACAGAGCAAGTGATTTTGGTTTAGACAAGCAAAAAATTGCCGGAGACGGAGTCATCACAGGTTTTGCTAAAATCAATGGCAGACAAGTTGCATTGTTCAGTCAAGATTTTACTGTTTTTGGCGGATCGTTATCAGAATCTCATGCAGAAAAAATTTGCAAAGTGATGGATATGGCAATGAAGATAGGTATTCCGGTTGTTGGTCTAAATGATTCAGGAGGGGCCAGAATTCAAGAGGGAGTTGTTAGTCTTGGCGGGTACGCAGAAATTTTTCTTCGAAATACATTAGCTTCCGGTGTAATACCTCAAATTTCAGCGGTATTAGGACCTTGTGCAGGCGGAGCTGTTTATTCACCGGCTATAACAGATTATGTATTCATGGTTAGAAATACAAGCCATATGTTCGTTACCGGGCCGAATGTTGTCAAAACTGTTACTCATGAAGAAGTAAGTTTTGAAGATCTTGGAGGGGCAGATACTCATGCTGCAAAAAGTGGTGTTGCACATTTTGTTTTTGATAGTGAATTGGAAGTACTGGAGAATATCAGAAAGCTTTTAAGTTATCTTCCATTGAATTGGAAAGATCTTCCCCCGGAAAAGGATTTTGATCTAACAAAAAATCTTGTAGAAGAAAAATTAGACAATATAATTCCGGATACTCCGAACAAACCTTATAACATGAAAGATATTGTTACTTTGCTGCTTGATGATGGTGATTTTTTAGAGGTTCACGAAAATTATGCTCAAAATATAATTGTAGGATTTGGAAGAGTTGGAGGAGTAGCAGTTGGTGTGGTTGCTAATCAGCCAATGGTCTTGGCTGGAGTATTAGATATAAATTCTTCTGTAAAAGGTGCCCGCTTCATTCGATTTTGTGATTCTTTTAATATTCCCTTACTTGTTCTGGAAGATGTACCCGGATTTTTACCCGGTACAGAACAAGAGTGGAATGGTATTATCCGGCATGGTTCAAAACTGCTCTTTGCATTCTGTGAAGCTACTGTCCCAAAGGTTACGGTTATATTACGCAAAGCTTATGGCGGGGCTTATGATGTTATGAATTCAAAACACATTAGAGGTGATTTTAATTTTGCATGGCCGAGTGCTGAGATTGCTGTAATGGGTCCTAAAGGGGCTGTAGAGATTATTTTTAAGAAGGAAATAACATCTGATAAAAATCCTGAAGCTAAACTGAATGAAAAGCTATCCGAGTATATTGAAAAATTTACTAATCCTTACATTGCCGCAGAACGTGGTTATATTGACGAAGTTATAATCCCCAAAGAAACAAAAATCAAAATCATTCAAGCGTTTCAGTTATTAAAAACTAAAGTAGATACAAATCCGAAGAAGAAACACTGCAACATTCCTCTGTAGAAAAGCTTTTAATGAAAGATTTGTTTTCATAACTCCTTTAATATCAATTACTAAAGTGAAGGAATATGATAAGTAACTTGACAATCCAAGCGTAAGAGACTAAATTGCATCCAAAATTAAATCCGACGGAGTCTGAGTGAAAAAACTGCTATTCCTACCAATAGTTTTGTGTGTTACAGTTATTTTGTCCTCATGTTCAGTTCTTAAATCATCACAAAAATTTACAACACAAACTATAAAAGATACAGTACACACAGTAGAAGCTTCATCTAATATTAATGAATTGTTGGAAAGTGCCCGTAAAGATTATGTAAATGCACTTTATCAACAAAAGCTTGGTTTTAAAGTTGAGACTCTTAATTATTTTGAATCAGCTTTATCCACTGTTAATAAACTTAGCTATTATCCTGAAATAGAGGAAAACACAACTTACGTTGAGTTAGAAAATTCAATCGTTGAAGATTATCAAAAGTATATTGAAAGTCTGGACGAATTGCCTGAAAATGCTTCCATCAGTGCCTTTGATGAATGGATGAATAAAAAAATACCGGATGTTATTGCTGAAGAGGATAGTACAAAACCTATTCCTGTTGAAAAGGGTGTTACAGTCGTAGTTGGTGATTTTCCATTAGAAGTTAATCGTTATGTTGAACAGTACATAGAATATTTTACCGGAAAAGGAAGACATTATATTGAAAGTTGGCTTTCTCGTTCAGGAAAATATTTCCCATTAATGGCTAAAATTTTTGAAGAAGAAAAAGTCCCTCAGCAATTAATTTTTCTTAGTATGCCAGAAAGTGGTTTAAGTCCATATGCTCGTTCGTGGGCAAAGGCAGTAGGGATGTGGCAATTTGTAAAGGGAACAGCACGCTTGTACGATCTCAGTGTAAGTTTTAATATTGATGAAAGAAGAGATCCTGAAAAGGCTACACGCGCTGCAGCCAAACATCTTAGAGATTTATATTATTCATTAGGTGATTGGTATTTAGCTGTAGCATCTTATAATAGTGGTGAAGGAAGAGTTCGCAAAGCAATGAGAAGATCCGGATCAAGTGATTTTTGGGCAATTAGACCTTACCTGCCTCGAGAAACTAGAAATTATATTCCACAATATATAGCAGTAACTCTTATTGCTAGTCAGCCGGAAAAATATGGCTTTACAAATATTCAGTATGAAAAACCGCACGAGTTTACCATTTATAAAATTAATGAGGCGATTGATCTGGGAGTTTTAGCAAAATGTGCTGGAATAAGTGTGGAATCGTTACGTGAGATGAATCCCGAACTCACTCAAAGTATTACTCCAGCAGATTATGATGGCGGATATCCATTACGTATTCCAACAAAATCCTTCGATGCTTTTGTTGAAAATTTGAAGAACATTCCAGATGATGCAAAAATTTTATATACATCCCATACCGTAAAACACGGTGAAAAATTATCTGGAATTGCTGCAAAGTATGATGTAAGCATAACACAACTCGCAGATTTAAATAATATTTCTACCCGGTCAAAACTTCAACCGGGAACTGAATTAAGAATTCCAGTCTCCAAAATAAATGAGAATGATATAGCCATTAATACCGATATTCTTCCGGCAGTTGAAGAAGAAATAAAATCATTAGATGAAAATCCATCTTATAAATTAGAACTTACCAATAATGTAGATCAGGATAAATTCACAAAGATGTATCAAGCGATGGCCGGTGATTCAATAAAATTTATTCAACCGGAAGGCAAATCACCAGTTGCTTACACTGTTAAGAGTAAAGATAATCTAATTGATATTGCTGATTTATTCAACGTTCGTGTTACTGATATAAGGAACTGGAATAATCTGCCTTATACATCTACAATAAAAGTTGGACAAGTACTTAATCTATATGTGCCAAACGAAAAGTTAGAATATTTTTCTTCCCTCGACAAGATGAGTGAAGCTGAAAAGAATAATCTAATTTTTGTTAATTCAGGTGATACATGGGTAGAGCACCGTATTAGAAACGGTGAATCACTTTCGAGTATAGCCAACAGATATGGTGTCTCAACTTCTCAAATAAAGGAATGGAATAATTTAAAGAGCAACAGATTAGTTCGCGGCAAAAAATTAATGATTTACTCAGGTGATACGAAACGTATCGCCAGTAGTTCAAAAAATTTGAATAGCACAAGTAGAATTACAAAGTACAAGGTTAAAAGAGGTGATTCAATTGGAGAAATTGCCGAAAAGTTTGGTGTCTCTACAGCACAACTGAGAAACTGGAATAAACTTACTTCTAATAAAATTATTGCAGGATCCATATTATCTGTTCATGGAAAAGATAATGCAAAATCAATTGGTGATAATACCAGCAGAAAAGAATCCAATGTTCTTAGTTATACAATTAAACCAAATGATACAATTGGTGAAATCGCGGAAATGTTCAAAGTAACAATTGCCGATATTAAACAGTGGAATAATCTAAGTAGCAATAAGCTCATTGCCGGAAAATCACTTTCAATTTATTCTGATATTGATGTATCTAAAGTTTCAAAATCAAAAACTGCTTCAATAAATAAAAATAATTCAAAAGAAACATCGTCCAAGAGTTCGTCAACATTTCATAAAATTAAAGAAGGTGAGTCCCTTTGGACAATTGCTAAAAAATACCAGGTACATGTTTCAGATTTGATTGAATGGAATAAATTAAAAGATGAACGTGTTAAAATCGGTCAAAGTATAAAAATTCAAAATTAAAAATTGTTCTATTAAATAATTTCAAGCTGTTAGGGGTGTCTCCCGATTCTCGGGATGTCTGAGAGTAAACCCTTGAACCTGATCTGGGTAATGCCAGCGTAGGAAAACGGGACAGGAATAATTAAGTGTAGCCGTTTTCCCAAACGGCTTTTTAAATTCTTTTTGAAAGGAGAATTAAAATGAAATACTTAGTTATTCTTTTTTTATTATTTGTAGAAAGTCTCACTGCTCAAATTACGGGGGTCAAAGGAAGAGTAGTTGGAGGGGACGACAAAAATCCACTCTCTTATGTCAACGTTTTCATAGAGGGGAAAAATATTACTGCAGTAACAAATGATGACGGCTATTTTGAATTAAGCGGGGAGATAAAAGATAATGATGTGATTCTTTTTTCTCATGTTGCTTTTGAGCCGTACACCATCAGTGTCTCTGAGTTTCAACACGAAAAATCGAACATTGTTTTTCTAAAAAGTAAAATTATTACAAGCCAAACCGTACTAGTTAAGGGCAGTATCGGCAATGAGGGGATCACACCGGTTACATTTTCCAAAATCACTAAGCTAACATTGAGGAAATCGTACACTGATCAAGATATTCCCGAATTATTAAGCTATCAGCCATCTGTAACATTTTATTCTGAAAACGGTAACGGGCTTGGTTATAATTATTTAAGTATTCGCGGATTTGATCAAAGACGAATTTCGGTTTCGATAAACGGTATTCCCCAGAACGATCCGGAAGATAACAATGTATATTGGTTGGATTTCCCTGATCTTCTTGAAAGTACCGAAGTTATCCAAATTCAACGAGGCGCCGGTTCCGGAATAATTGGTTATCCTGCAGTTGGCGGTTCAATAAATATTATCACATCAACTTTTTCAGATAAACCGCTTTATGAATTTTCATCATCATTAGGAGACTATAATACAAGAAAGTATTCGCTGCAATTTTCCAGTGGATTAATTTCAAATAAATATTCTTTATACACAAAAATCTCACAAACATTGAGCAGCGGATATAGAAACTCAAGTTGGATTAATTTTGTTTCATATCATTTAAGTGCTGTTCGCTATGATGAGAATATTACCACTCAAATTAATTTATATGGCGGACCTATTTCTGATGGATTAGCTTACACCGGGTTACCAAAATTTGCAATACAAAATAAAGAACAGCGAAGAGCAAATTATTCTTATTGGGAAGCTAATGATAAAAATTATACATACACTCTCGATCGAAGACCTGATGAAATTGAAAATTTTTCCCAGCCGCATTTTGAACTACTAAATGAAATTAGATTCAATGATAATATTACTTTGAACAATACTTTGTTTTTAGTTTTAGGTAATGGATATTTTGACTACGACGGTTCATGGAGTATTTATTACAATGATTATTTCCGTCTTAGAGAAAACGGTTTCGATACACTTATGGTTCCGACCAACGCTTTGATAAGAGCGCAAGTTGAAAACAAACAATGGGGATGGAATCCTCGTTTAAGCATTAAGCATAATAATGGAGAATTGATTGTTGGCGGAGAAGCAAGATTACACAGATCAATTCATTGGGGAAGTATCAACTATGCCGAAAATTTACCCACCGGCGTAACAAAAGATTACCGATACTACTACTATGAAGGAGGTAAAAATATATACAGCATATATGCACATGAAAACTATCAGGTTAATTCCGGTTTCAATATTCTTGCAGAAGCTCAGTTGACATATCATAAATATATGATTGAAAATGAGAAGTTTCTTAATAACGATTTCACTATAGATAATTTATTTTTTAATCTCAGATTGGGAATAAATTATCGTTTCTCACCGGACTTAAATGTTTATTTTTCATTTGCAAGAATAACCCGTGAACCACGATTAAATAATTATTATAATGCCGCAGAATCAAGTGATGGAAAAACTTTTCCGCAATTTGAAACAACAGCATCCGGTGTTTACGATTTCAACAAACCTTTGGTGAAACCAGAAACTATGAACGATTTTGAAATCGGAACATCATATCGTAAAGGCAACATTTCAACTTCAATGAATTTCTTTTATATGTTGTTCAATGATGAGATTGTAAAACAAGGACTGGTAGACAGATTCGGTCAGCCGGTAACGGGCAATGTTGATAGAACAATTCATTTAGGAGCAGAACTATCCGGCAGTATCAAGTTTACCGATAATATTGAGTTTATTTTTAATGGTACTTACAGCAAAAATTATATCAGCAAAGGAGCTACGTTTATTAAGTACAATAAGGGTAAAAATATTATTCCGCTTGATATTAGCAACAATAGAATTAGCGGTTTCCCTGATCTATTATTTAACGGAATGATTAAACTGAATTATGGAAATTTTTTCGCAAATATCTCGGCTAAATATGTTGGCAAATTTTATTCAGATAATTATGACGAGAATCTGAAACAATATCTTCAATTATATCCCGGCATAGTTGATGAATATGACGATGGTGCTGATGATTATTTTGATAATGTTGTCCCAGCATATTTCTCGACTGATATTTACGTTAGCTATGAATTCAATTTAAATTCTTTTTCTAATACGATTAAGATTTTTGGGCAAGTGCGTAATCTGTTTGATAATTTGTACGCATCATATGCAATCGGTAAAGAATTTTTTCCGGCAGCAGAAAGAAATTTTTTATTTGGTATAAAATTAGGTCTATGATGAAAAAATGCATAATACTTGCTAACGGGCATCCTCCTAGTAAGAGTATAATCAAATTTTTGCAATCTAAAGGATACAAGACATTAATCTGCGCGGATGGCGGAGCCAATTCAGCAAAGACATTAAATCTAATTCCCGAGTATATAATTGGAGACCTTGATTCTATAAAACCTAATGTGTATAAGTATTTCAGCGACAAATCTGAAATAATAAAAATTGATAGACAAAATGATACAGATGTTGAAAAGTGTTTGAAATTTGTAATTAGGAAAAAGTTTGATGAGGTAATGTTGCTTGGTGCAACAGGAGACAGATTAGATCATTCTTTCTGTAATCTCGGTATGGTATTAAAGTATTTTAATGAAATTAATATCAAGATTATTCATCAAAGATCATTGCTATCTGCCTATACAGGAAATATTATTCTAAGTACTGTTCCTGATGAAATCATTTCACTTTACGGAATTGATTCTAAAACCCGTATTAAATCTTCAGGATTGAAATATTCGCTGAATAATATTACTCTCCCATTCGGACAAAAAGAAAGTACTAGTAACATTGCAGTAAGTAACAAAGTACAATTACGTATAACAGGCGGGAAAATTTTCGTTATACGTGATTTTGATTTATTGAGAAAACATGATCTCTTTTAGCTCACTCGATTTTATCATTGTATCTGTATTCTTTGCCATACTATTTCTAATTGGGTTTCTGCCTAAGAAAGAGCAAAAAGGAGATTCATCCGAGTATTTATTAGCGGGAAGAAATGTTGGTTTATTTCTTTTTATAATGACTAATGTTTCTACCTGGTATGGTGGAATTCTTGGTGTTGGTGAATTTACTTATCGCTATGGTCTGTTGAGTTGGTTTACGCAAGGGTTACCTTACTACATCTTTGCGATTTTGTTTGCAGTATTTTTTGCAAAAAAAATTCGAAGTGCTGAATTATTTACTATCCCAGATAAGTTAGAACAGATTTATGGAAGATCGGTAGGGATACTTTCTTCAGTTATCGTATTCATTCTTGTCTCACCAGCACCATATTTATTGATGACAGCAAGTCTAATAAGTATGATCTTCAACATTAATTTACTTTCTGCATTGCTCATAAGTTTTATTGTTTCCGGAATTTACTTGCTTAAAGGTGGGTATAAATCAGATTTATATACTGATGTCTTTCAGTTTTTTATAATGTTTATTGGATTCATCATAATTGTTTACATTTCCTTTATTCAAGTTGGCGACATAAATTTTTTAAAACAGAATTTACCACAAGAACATTTATCATTAACTTCGAATGTTCCGCCAATTTACATTTTGGTTTGGTTTCTAATTGCGCTTTGGACTTTTGCTGATCCCGGATTTCACCAAAGATGTTATGCAGCTAAAAATGGAAATATTGCCAAGTGGGGAATTATTATCTCGGTTTTGTTCATGGGTTTGTTTGACTTTCTTACAACAACAACCGGTTTATTTGCCAGGGCTTCGTTACCAAATCTGACAAATCCTGTTCAATCATTTCCACTGTATGCAGAAAAAATATTAGGCAGCGGAATGAAAGGAATATTTTATGCTGCAATGTTCGCAACAATAATTTCAACTCTTAACAGTTTTATTTTTTTGAGTGCTACTACATTCGGAAGAGATTTTGTTTTTAAGCTCAAGAAAAACTCATTTGTAGAAAGAATTCCAAATTATACAAGAGCTGGATTAATTCTTACAGCAATTGTAAGTATTCTAATCGCTTATTTTGTGCAATCTGTAATTACTATTTGGTATTTGATTGGAAGTATCTGTATCCCGGGCATTATTTTTCTTGTCTTTGGAGCCTACTATGAAAAAATAAGAATTTCAGAGACATTTGCTGTTATAGAAATTATTGGAGGAGTAACTTCAAGTATTATTTGGTTTTTTGTTCGAGAGAAATTGAATAACGAATTTTTACAACAAATCGAACCAATGATAGCCGGATTATTATTCGTATTTGTTGTTCATATAATTGGGATAATTAATTTTAAGAAAAGTTTTTTCCCTTCATTAAAGAAAGAATAACTGAAACAGCAATACATAGAATAATTATCCCTAAAGATAAAGCAGTAGATATTTCGAGATAATCAGCAACCAGCATTTTCAATCCAACGAAAGCAAGAATAACCGAAACACCATATTTGAGATATACAAACAAGTCTACAATTCCTGCTAAAGCAAAATATAGCGCTCGAAGACCAAGTATAGCGAATATGTTTGATGTAATTACAATAAAAGAATCTGTTGTGATTGCAATAACAGCTGGAACAGAATCAAGATTAAATACAATATCAGCTGCTTCAATTAAAATCAAAGTTAAGAAAAGAGGAGTGACAAATAATTTGCCTTCCTGCGTCAAAAAGAATTTTCTTCCTTCATACTTCGGTAAAATTCTAAATGCTTTAGAAACAAATTTTACTAATCGGTTATTCTCCAGATCAATTTGTGTTTCTTCTCCAAAAGCCATATGATATGCAGCATAAAGTAAGAGAGCTCCAAAGAAATAAATAATCGGATGGAACATGTTAATGAGAGCAATGCCTGCCAGGATAAAAATTATTCTCATCACTATTGCGGAAATTATTCCCCACTTTAGTACATGAGGTTGATTCTCTTCTCTGATTCCCATGACATTAAAGATCATAAGAAAGACAAAAAGATTATCTACGGAGAGAGATTTCTCAACCAGATAACCGGCAAGAAATTCCAGAGCCTTTTGTTTTCCATCTTCTAAAAAAAGAAGAATGAGGAGATTAAATAGAAGTGCTGTACCAATCCACACACCGCTCCAGATCAGGCTTGTTTTTATACCAATCTTACCTTTTCTATGAGATGTGATGTTAAGATCAATATAAAACATCACTATGATTATAACTGAAAATATTACCCAGAAAATAAAATGATTATGCATATTGATCTCTTATGGAAGCAGAATTCCTACTGCAATCACAGTTGTCCATAATCCTTTTTTATCACCTTGAGCTGACTGAGTAATATTAAAAGTGTTAACAATTTTTCCGGACATTTTATAAACTTGCTCTCTTTCATTCCATGCTTTATCAGAATCGAAATCAATTCCTAAAGTGGTTGCAAGCATTGTAGCGGCAAGATCCTCTGCATAATCGCCGGCAACTTTTTCAGTTTCACCGTAAGGATGATGTTCTGATAGATATCCGTACATTTGTTTATCAGCAGGAATTGCTACACCAAGAGAGGATGCAATTAATCTGTTTGGTTCGCATGTTGCGTTCCTGGCCATTACACAATGTGTAATTTGTCCCGGTTTTAATAATTTTAATCCTTGATCTTTGCTCAGTCTTTTACATCCGATAGGGAAGATGCTGCTTACCGAGACTAGATTACAGATTTCAATACCGGCGTTGCGAAGAGCAAGCTCGAATGAAGCGAGATACTCTTTATGTTTGCCGACACCTTTCGTAAAAAAGATTTTTGTTGGAACGTACAAGTTATAATCCTCCATTTTTAATTGCCTATTATTTTTATAAAATTTCTTTTCCCCACCTTAAGAATCATTGTTTTATCTAATCGAACTACTTCTTTAATATTACCAATTTTTTCTCCGTCAATCGTTACACCGCCTTGTTGAACTAAACGTCTTGCTTCCCCTTTAGATGGTGCAAATCCTACTTCAACAATTAAGTCAATAATTTCTAATTCCTTCTTGTTTGGATCCATTTTGTATTCTGGGACTTCATCAGGAAGACCTTTTTTAACGAAGATGTTGTCAAACTCAGACTCAGCTTCCATTGCAGCTTCCGCCGAATGGTACATCTCTACTAACTTTCTTGCAAGAAATCTTTTAATATCTCTCGGATTATTTCTCTTATCAGAAAGATTTTTTTTGATCGTTTTCAATTCTTCATTTGGAATATCAGTCGTTAATTCGAAATAAGGATAGATCATGTCATCAGAGATTGAAAGTGTTTTACCATAAATATCTTTCGGAGTTTCATTTATTCCAATATAGTTGTCAAGGGATTTACTCATCTTCTCAACGCCATCAGTACCAATCAGCAGCGGCAACGTAAGAATTACTTGCGGCTGTATTCCAAACTCTCGTTGAATATCGCGCCCGACAAGCAAATTAAATTTTTGATCCGTTCCTCCTAATTCAACATCACTTTGAATTGCGACTGAATCCATAGCTTGAGCTAAAGGATACAGTACTTCGTGCATGCTGATCGGAACTCCGCCTCTATATCTTTTTGTGAAGTCATCACGCTCCAACATTCTTGCAACAGTATATTTGGATGCAAGTTTGATCACATCTTCAAACGTCATTTTGCCGAGCCATTCAGAATTGTAAACAATTCTTGTATTATCACGGTCTAAAATTTTTGATGCTTGTTCAAAATAACTTTTTCCATTTTCACGGGACTCCGCAAAAGAAAGGGGAGGGCGTGAGCTGTTCCTGCCGGATGGATCACCGATCATTCCTGTAAAATCACCAATGATCAAAATAGCCGTATGGCCAAGCTGCTGGAACTGAGCCAATTTGCGTAATACTACAGAATGACCGAGATGAAGATCGGGGCGTGTAGGATCGCATCCAAGTTTGATGTTGAGCGGTTTATTTTCTTTTATGGATTTTTCTAATTTCTGAACTAATTCGTCTTCTGGGATAATTTCTGAAGCGCCTCTTTTTATCAAGTCCATTTGTTCTTTAAGAGGTGGGAAGAGAGTTTTTTTATTCAATATTATCTCCTGAATAAGCTACTTAAATTTTCTTTGCATTTCTCTGATTAAATCTCGCTTGGCAATATCTTCGCGTTTATCGTACTGTCTTTTACCGGTTGCCACAGCCAATTCAACTTTTACTAAACCATTCTTAAAATAAAGCCGTAGTGGAATTAACGTATTTCCTTTTTCGGTAACTGCTTTATTCAATTTTCTAATTTCACTTTTATTAAGAAGTAATTTTCTTTTTCTAACCGGATCGTGATTGTTTATACTTCCTTGTTCATAGACTGATATGTTTGCATTATGTAACCAGACCTCACCGTTTGTGAGTGTTGCGTAGCTATCAACAAGATTAGCTTTGTTTTGTCTTAATGCTTTGACTTCCGTTCCTACTAAAACTATACCCGCTTCATAAGTCTGAAGGATGAAATAGTCATGACTTGCTTTTCGATTAACGGTTATGTTCTTTTCTGCTGGACTCTCAGTCATAATTCTAAAATTGATGGCAAAATTTATTTTTATTGCAAGTTAATTGCAAGAATATATGGAAAATTCAAAAAAAAGATTTTCTACTATAAAAGACTTGTAAAATTTTGGCTCGTTCCAAATGTTTGATTAAATTTTCATACAACTTCTAAAAGAATACTATGGCCGAAAAACATTTCTACGAACAAAAACAATATACAAAAGAATATTTACTTCCTTATTTCCAAAAACTGATCCCTGACTTTCATAAGAAGAAGGTTTTAGAAGTTGGATGCGCCGAAGGCGGTTTACTAGAAGTTCTGCAAGAGATTGGAATGCACGTTGTCGGAGTTGAACTTAGTCCGGAGCGAGCAGAGACCGCCATTAAGAAAAATTCCAACCTTAAAATTTTGGTCGGTGATATTACTGATTCTAGACTACCGGAAAAATTATCTGAAACCTTTGATGTAATTATTATCCGTGAAGTCATCGAACATGTTCGGGATAAAAAAGCAGCCTTTGATAATCTTGGTAAATTATTAAACGATAACGGATTTATATTTATAAGTTTTCCACCCAAGCGATCGCCATTTGCCGGTCATCAACAAATTGGAAAGAGTTTCTTAAAGGCTATTCCCTACTTGCATATTCTTCCAAAGTTTGTATTAAAACCAACTGCAAAATTACTTGGTGAGAATGCCGGATATGTAGATGAGATCAAACTGCATTACGGTACGGGATGTACAATCCACGAATTGGAATTTCAATGTTTGCTTCAAAATTTCATACCGATTAAAAAGGATCTTTTTCTATTTAGACCTATATATGCTTTACGTTTTGGATTACCGACAATCAAACTCCCGAAGATACCAATATTAAAAGAGTATATTTCTTTTGGATGCGAATCTTTGTTGCAGAAAAAACCTTTTTAATTAATTATGCAATCAATATCTTTACACAAAACTTGAAATAGTCCGAGGTAATAATGTTAGAGATGCAGAAAAAACTTTCCAATACTTTTTATTCAATATTAAGTTTACCTTCTACCGCAATGGGATTTGCTTTGTCAATTCAAATTGCTGCACTTAGTTGGTTAATGCGGACAAAATATAATTTAGATCTGCACGAAATTGGTTTCGTTTGGGCAGCGGGACCACTTGCGGGAATTATCGGCCAACCAATTGTAGGATTAATAAGTGATAAAGTTTGGTTTTGGAAGGGAAGAAGAAGGCCTTTCATTTTAATTGGCGGAACTATTGCAGCATTAATGTTATTTGCACTTCCTAACATAGATAGAATTAGCGGATTTTTTGGCGTTGGTAATATTATTGTTGTCGCTGTTTTTGTCGCTTTAACTCTGGATTTGGCAATTAATGTTTCATTTAATCCAACAAGAGCTATTATCGCTGATGTTACTCCAGAAGGTGTCCCAAGAACTAAGGGTTATACCTGGATGCAAACAATATCCGGTTCATTTGGAGTTCTTGCATACGCACTTGGTGCAATCTTTGGAAATTATTTTTTGATTTACTTTGGAGTATTTTTAGTTCTAGCTTTTTCTTTAATTCCAATGTTTTTTATTGATGAACCTCGTGAATTAAGAACAACTGTTGCAGGAACCGAACCTGAATCTAAAACTGATTGGAACCAATACTTAAAACTTTTATTCGCGCATTCGTTTTCGTGGATTGGTGTTCAGACGATGTTTGTTTATATGATAGGTTATGTTGAACAAAAATTAAATCCGTCCTCACCGGATGAGACGGGACAAATATTATCAATATCATTTTTAATTTTGAATGCTGTCGGTGCGTTGCTTCCAGCACTTGTTTTAGAACCGATTACTGAAAAGATAGGAAGAGTGCGAACACATTTATCATGCGTAGCAGTAATGTCTCTTGCTTACTTTGGAATTGTCTTATTAGGAACAAGTTCTATTATCGTTTGGATTCTTATGGCTGTTGCCGGAGTTGGCTGGGCTGCAATAGTAAGTCTGCCGTTTGCTATAATGTCTGAAAAAGTAAATAAGAATCGAATGGGATTATTTATGGGAATATTCAACCTTTCGGTGGTACTGCCCCAATTATTTGTCAGTTTAGTTCTAGGTTCTTTTGTTCAAAATGCAGGAGACAAGAATATTATTTTCATTATAAGTGCTGTGTCTTTAGCCATCTCTGCTTTTCTTTGGTTCATGGTTCATGATTCACAAGTTAAAACAGTTGGCGAAAAAGTATTCGCAAAAGGACATTAGTATTGAATTCATGAGGTATAAAAATGAAAGTTTGGCAATATGTTTTCATTGCGGTAATATTTATTTCTCATATTAATTATGCCCAAGAGAAACCCAAAAAAGTCCAGGTTGATTTTAATGAAATCAAAGGAGAGTTAACTGCCAAGGATTTATATAAAAAAGATTTTGGCCGGTATGACGGTTATGAAATTGAACTCTTCGAGGGAGAAGCGGTTAATTTTGTTGTATACACACAAAAATTTCAACCGTCTCTTGCGTTGGTAAATTCAAAAGGAGAGATATTTAAGCAAAGTGATAGAAATGATAAAGGCTATGGAAATATTGTAACTACTATTCCGGTATCCGGGAAATATGTTCTGTATGTTGTTGGATCGGACAATTCTTTTGGAAGTTATGTTTTACAAACTGCGATAGCAGAACCAAATGCTTTAACGCTTGATAGTACATCAGATTTTTGTAACACATTAGATTTTTTACTTGCTCATTCTATTGCATATTTCTTCTTATTGGAAAACCCAAATTTAGCTACACAACAACTAGTAAAACTGAATGATGCCCAAGATGCTTTTATTGATGAAGATGATGGTTCGTATAATGCTTCTTTTTATACTGGAAATGAATTGCAAAAAGCTGAAGCTCTTTTCAAATCATTAACTAACAAAATTAAATTGTGTACTGATAAAGAGTGGAAGATGAAATCAACCGGTTGGTTAGCTATTGAAGATTCTAGAGAGAAAACTTTTACATTTACTGAGAATGTAAAAGATAGACCACGCTATATAGTAATTGGCCTATTCGATTATGCAGGATCAAAACAAAAGTATAAGAATAATTACAGCTTAGAAGTTAAAATAAATCGCAAAACTCAATAATAAACTAGAAATAGTTAATCTATTTTCGTCTGTTTATTATTTCTTCCTATTTGACTTCATCTAAATCATTTACAAACATTACTAAAGCAGCCGCAATGATCATTGATGCACCACCTATCAGTAGTGCATAAATAGCCTCATTATTGAAAAGATGTTTTACAAAAAAACCTAATATGGCTGCAGCAGTAATTTGAGGTATAACAATAAAGAAATTAAAGATTCCCATATATACGCCCATCTTTTCAGAGGGGATTGAACCTGCAAGTATTGCATAAGGCATAGCAAGAATTGATGACCAGGCTAAACCGATTCCTAATTCAGAAATGAGCAAAAGATTTGGGTCTTTAATAACATAAAATGATGCAAGTCCTATTCCGCCACAAATTAAACTAATCATGTGTACAGTTTTACGCGAGCTTCGTTTTGCGATCCATGGAAGAAGAAATGCTGTAAGAGCTGCAAAGCCATTATAAATTGCGAATAAAACACCTACCCAATTTGCTCCCTCATTAAATAAATCAGAAGAAGTATCAGTAGCTCCATAAATATGATGTGTTACGGCTGGAGTAGTATAAATCCACATTGCAAAAAGTGCAAACCACGAAAAAAATTGTACCACAGCAAGTTGAATCATTGTCTTCGGCATTCCAACGAATGATCTGAATATTTCAACAACTCCTTTAAGTAAACCTTTATTTTGTAATTTGTTATGCTCAAATTTATCCAAATTTTCTGGAGGATATTCTTTGGTGCTGAAGACTGTCCAACCGACAGCTGATATAAATGCAAATGCCCCTATATAAAAAGAATATCTAACTGATGGTGGAATTTCTCCTGCAGGTGCAGTATTACTTATTCCGAGCCAATTCGTAAAAATATATGGTAACACAGAAGCAATTATTGCTCCGGTTCCAATAAAAAAACTTTGAACTGCGAAACCTGTTGTTCTTTGTTCTGAAGGAAGGAGATCAGCAACTAAAGCACGGAAAGGTTCCATTGAAATATTTATAGACGCATCCATAATCCATAACATTCCTGCTGCAACCCAAAGTGCTGGTGAGTTGGGCATTATTAATAAAGCGAGAGAAGCTAATATTGCACCGAAAAGAAAATACGGACGACGTCTGCCTAATTTTCCCCAAGTTCTATCACTTAGATAGCCAATGATTGGCTGAACAATTAATCCTGTAACTGGCGCTGCTATCCATAGGATTGGTATTTGATCTATACTAGCTCCTAAAGTCTCAAATATCCTGCTAACGTTTGCATTCTGTAGAGCGAAACCGAATTGTATTCCTAAAAATCCAAAACTCATATTCCAAACTTGCCAGAAGTTTAATCGTACTTTTGCCATATAGTTACCTTATGATTTAAAAATTATCTTAAGAGCAATTTAACCGATTGTTATATAAAATTCTTAAAAAATAATTGATAATGCGCAATGCAAGAACAATTAAAATCTGTTTAATGGGATATCAGCAAACAAAGATTCTCATAAAAAAAATATTTATTTTGTTCACGAAATAAAAAGCAATATTCATGCAAGAAAGCAACACTTCAAAACGTAAAAAAGATCACATAGAACTCTGTCTTTCGGATAATGTTGCATTCAAAACCAAGACTAACGGATTTGAGAACTATGAATTTGAACATTTTGCAATAACAGAAGTTGAGTTTGATAAGATTGACTTATCGACAGTGTTTCTTAAGAAGAAAATTAATTACCCTTTTCTAATTTCATGTATGACTGGAGGAACTGAGGAAGCTGAAAATATTAATGAAAAATTAGCAGTTGTAGCCAATGAACTACAAATTCCAATAGGTGTTGGCAGTCAAAGGCAAGCTTTAGAAGATAAAAAGTATCACTCCAGTTATAGAGTGGTTAGAAAAAATGCTGGAAAAGTACCTGTACTTGGAAATATTGGCGCTGCTCAAGTCGCAAAATCAAAAAAAATAATTGATGATATTAGATTACTTATTGATCTTGTTGAAGCGGATGCGATGGTAATTCATGTTAATCCTCTTCAAGAATTGTTACAAGCCGAGGGCGAACCGGAATTTAAAGGATTAGTTAAAAATATTGAAAAGATTTGTTCTAAAATAAAAACTCCGATGATAGTGAAAGAAGTTGGCTCTGGCATAAGTAAGAAGGCAGCCAAAAGACTTTTGGAAGCAGGTGTTAAAGGGATTGATGTTTCCGGTGCAGGCGGTACAAGCTGGGCTGCTGTGGAATTAATAAGAAGTAACAAAGCAGATAGTTATTTTCAAGAATGGGGCTTATCAACTTCATATTGTGTAAGAAAAGTGAAGGAATTAAAAAAAGATTTCAATTTTACACTTATTTCTTCAGGTGGAATTTCAAACGGAGTTGATATTGCAAAATCAATTGCACTTGGTGCTGATGTTACAGCTTCTGCAAGAATTATTTTACAGGAAGTGATGAAAAATGATATCAATTATGTTGTACATTTAATTCAATCTTGGTTCTTGACTGTAAGAAGAATTCTGTATTTAACCGGTTGTAAGGATATTAATAATTTTAAGAAAGTCGGATTAATAAGAAAAGAGGAAATGTATTGAATTCGAATTCAGAGAACTATAATAACATTTATCGTACGGAAATTTCGAAAATTGAAAAGAGATTAAGTTTGTTTATTAAAGGGAAAGAACCTAAATCTCTATATGAACCTTGTTCCTATATTCTAAATGGAGGAGGCAAACGCCTTCGTCCTTTTCTTGTTCTGATTTCAGCTAAAGCTGTTGGTGGAAGATTTAATGATGTTTATAATGCAGCAATCGCAGTAGAAATACTTCACAACTTTACTCTAGCGCATGATGATATTATGGACAATTCCCCGAAACGGCGGGGAAGAATAACCCTTCACAAAAAGTATGATGTAAATACTGCAATTCTTGCTGGAGATAATTTAATAGCTCTTGCTTACGAAAACTTATTGAAAGATTGTAATGCAAATACTAAAAAAATTGTTTCAACATTTACTCAAGCAGTAATTGAAGTTTGCGAAGGACAGAGTATGGATAAAGATTTTGAACTTCGGAAAAATGTTTCAATATCAGAATACCAAAGAATGATTTATAAAAAAACTGCAGCATTAGCCGAAATGTGCTGTTCAATTGGCGCACAATTATGTGACGCTTCAACAAATGAAATTAGGGCCGTTTCTAATTATGGAAAAAATCTCGGTATGGCTTTTCAAATACAGGATGATCTGCTCGATATCGTTGGCAAGGAAAATCATTTTGGAAAGACAATCGGGAGCGATTTAGTGGAAGGGAAAAAGACTTACTTATTCTTACGTGCTCTCGAAAAATCAAATTTTAAGGATCGGTCTCAACTAATCAGAATAATTAAGCGAAAGGGAATTACACGAAGCGAAATATATAAGTATAGTAGTCTCTATCTAAAATTGGGAGTTATTAAAGATGCCGAGAAAGAAATTACGAAATACACTAAATTGGCATTAAAGAATTTATCTTCATTAAAAGATGGTGAAGGAAAAAATTTAATGATCTGGTTAGCTAATGTGCTTATAAAAAGGAACAAATGATCGAACATAAAATAAAAATAATAAATAATGCCGGTTTACATACTCGTCCGGCAGCGACGATTGTTAAATTAGCATCAAAATACAAATGCGATTTTTTCTTAAATAAAGACGGTCTTCATATAAACGGGAAAAGTATAATTGGTGTAATGACACTTGCTGCTGAAAAAGGATCTGAAATTGTGTTGATCTTTAACGGCGAAGACGAAGAAAATGCTTCCAAAGAAATTGTAGATTATTTTAACAGAGGATTTGACGAGCTATAATTATGAAATCCGAATCAGAAAATATATTAAAAGGAATTGCAGCTGCACCGGGTATAGCAATATCGAAAGCATTTCTTTACAAGAAAGAAAGAGAAGAAATTGTAAATGATCCGATTACTGATGTAAATGATGCTCTCCAAAATCTTGATACAGCACTGCAACAATCCAAAAAAGAATTAAGAAAAATATTTTCTCTTGCAGTGGATAAACTAGGTGAAAAAAGAGCCGCAATATTCGAAGCTCAAATTATGATTCTTGATGATCCCATTCTTGTGGAAACTATTCAAAACAGAATTAGAAATGAAAAACGCGTTCCTGAATACATTGTTAATGATGAAATCTCAAAATACACTGACCTTATGAACCTCTCTCACGAATCTTATATGAAAGAGCGCTCACATGACATTGAAGACATAAAAAATAGAATTATTAGAAATTTAAAAAAGAAAAAATGGAAATCCAGAATTACCAACGATGTTGTTGTGATAACTACAACAGTCACTCCATCTGATACGGTTTTATTCTCGCGTGTAAATGTGAAAGGATACGTTACGGATTTTGGAGGATTAACTTCCCATGCAGCAATTGTTGCAAGATCCTTAAATATACCCGCAGTTGTCGGGTTACACGATGCCACAAATAGAATTAATGAAAACGATCAGATAATTATTGACGGTTATAAAGGTGAAGTAATTATTAATCCTACAGATAAACAACTTCAGCATTATCAGAATAAAATTGATAAACATGCAAAAGAAGATCATGAATTAATAAAACTCCGCGATTTATCTGCGACAACATTAGACGGTAAGGAAATTCAATTGATGTCAAATCTTGATCTAATGGAAGAGATGGAGTTTATTGTTCAAAACAAGGCTAAAGGAATTGGGCTGGTGCGTACTGAGCAATTGTTCGAAGTTTATGAAACATTTGCCGATGAGGAAGAACAGTTTAATGTTTATAAAAAAATTGCGGAGAGAATCTATCCCGAAATTGTAACAATCCGCGCATTTGATATCGGCGGAGATAAAGTTCTGCCTGTTGATCTAAAAGAACCAAATCCGTTTTTAGGATGGAGAGGAATTCGTTTGTTATTGGATAATCCTCAGCTTTTTAAAACACAAGTACGCGCCGTTTTAAGAGCCAGTACACATAAAAATATAAAATTTATGCTTCCTATGATTTCTTCTGTTGATGAAGTAAGGGCTTCAAAAGAAATCATTGATCACTGTAAATCAGAATTGAAAAAAGAAGGGAAACAATTTGATAAGCATATGAATCTAGGAATTATGATTGAGATTCCTTCCGCTGCTGTTATAATGAATGATTTTGCCGGCGAAGTTGATTTTGTAAGTATTGGTACGAATGATCTAATCCAGTATCTACTTGCAGTTGATAGAGGAAATGATATTGTCTCTAGTATTTATCAAGAATTTCATCCTGCTGTTGTTAGAACACTTTACGATATTATAAAAAGCGGTAAAAAATCAAAGACGCCGGTTAGTATTTGCGGAGAAATGGCTGCAGATCCGTTTGCTGTTCCATTATTGATCGGATTCGGATTGGATTCATTAAGTGTTTTTGCTTCCGCTATTCCACACATTAAAAAAATAATTAGAAACATTGATTTGAATGAAGTAGAGCTTATGGCAAATAAATGTATAGAGCTCAAAACTGAAAAAGAAATAAGAAACATAATTCATGAATATTATAACAAAAAAATAAAAACTAAATAATAAATCTTTGTTGAGGATAAAAATGAACTTACAAGAAATGATTTCAAAATATGACGTCCATAATCAATTCAAAGTTTTAACTGATTCTTACGAACAGGTGGAATACGCATGGAACAATAAATTTAGTGTATCATCCGTTAAAACATCAAAAATCAAAAATATTATTCTAACCGGACTTGGCGGATCAGCTATCGGTGGCGATCTTTTACAAAATTATCTTCGCACGGAATTGAAATATCCATACACTGTAAACAGAAATTACGAATTGCCCCCATATGCAAATGAAAATACTTTGGTAATTGCATCTTCTTACTCAGGCAATACGGAAGAAACTATTTCAGCATTAAATCAAGCAATTAAAAAGAAATGCCAAATTGTTTGTATTTCCACCGGCGGTAAGATTGAAGAGATCGCTATGAAAAAGAAGATCCCGTTTGCAAAACTTTTGAAAGGATATCAGCCGCGCTTCGCTCTCTGGATAAATTTTTTTACATTGCTTAAAATTGTCCATTCATTGAAATTAGTCCCCAGTCAAACAAAAAACGTTAAACAAGTAATTGATTTATTAAAAAGAAAAGGGTTAGAATATTCTAAAGAAACTAATGCTGCATTGAATTTAGCTGAACAGATGCTTGGTTTTATTCCGTTGATTTATGCAGTTAGCGATTATACGTCAGTTGTTGGGACAAGAATAAAAGGACAGTTTAATGAGAATGCAAAACATCATGCATTCTTTGGATATTTGCCTGAACTTGATCACAATGAAATATTAGGATGGGAAGGATATAAATCTACAATGAATTTAAAATTGATCAATATTCTTGATGAAGGTTATCATCCTCAAGTTAAGAAACGTTATGATCTAACTTCCGAAATGGTAAAAAAAGCCGGAGCGGATGTAATTAATCTTTCCAGTAGCGAAGCAAACGCTAAATTAAGATTAGTAGATTTAATTTACTTAGGAGATTGGGCAACTTTTTATCACGCTGTATTACGCGCTTTTGATCCGACGAGTATTGATAGTATAAATTATTTAAAGGCTCATCTTTGATAAAAAATTGGCGGATATATTTGCTCATATTTTTTTTGGTTCCTCAAATTATTTCCGCCCAATTTTACTTCTTTGGACGTAACAAAGTTCAATACGAAAAATTTAATTGGAAAGTTCTTAAGACCGAGCATTTCAATATTTACTATTATGATGATTTTACAGAAATAGCAGAGATCGGTGCTAAGTTTGCAGAAGAAGCATTCGAGTCTCATAAAGTAAGATTCAATCATTATGTAACAAATAAAATTCCTCTAATTTTTTATAACACCCATACACATTTTCAGCAGACAAATATTTCTCCCGGATTTATCCCCGAAGGTATCGGCGGTTTCTTTGAATTTATGAAAGGAAGAGTTGTAATTCCTTATTTGGGAAATCTTGCGCAATTCAAACACGTTATCAGACATGAATTGGTTCATGTATTCATGACAAATAAAATTTATAATGAGTTGAATGATCACCGAATTAATACTGAAAAAATGCCGCCGCTTTGGTTTATAGAAGGTTTGGCAGAATATTGGTCATCCGATTGGGATACGCAATCAGAAATGGTGATGCGTGATGCAGTTCTTAACGGAAATTTTATTCCTCTTGTTGATTTGGAATATCTAGCTGGATATTTGATGTATAAAGAAGGACAAAAATTTTTAGAATTTGTTAGCAAGAATTACGGTGAAGATAAAATTCTTTCAATATTAGAAAATTTCTGGAGGTTCAATAAATTTACTGATCTATTAGAATTTGTTACAGGAGAAAAAATAAATGATCTTGATAATAAATGGACATACGACTTAAGACAAAAATATTTTCCGCTTTACAAAGAAAATTACCCGCATTTCATCCAAGCAAAAAAAATCACTAATGCCGGTTTTAACTTTGCGCCAAGATTTTATCAGAACGGCGGAAAGAAAGAAATTTATTTTATCGGTAACCATAACGGTTATACTTCCGTCATGAAAATGGATTACAAACCCGATAGTTCAGATTATGCCGGCTCTGAAGTTTTGATTGAAGGCGAGCGTGATGCAATTTTTGAAGCATTTCATTTACTCGAAAATACTTTTTCTGTTTCATCAAACGGATTACTTGCTTTTGTTACTAGAAGTAAAGCCACGGACGTTTTGCACGTTTATTCCATTAAAGAAGAAGAAGTTATTAATACTCTGCAGTTTGACGGACTGATTAGAATAAAGGCTCCAAGCTACTCTACAGATGGTAATCAAATTGTTTTTACCGCAACAGATACTAAAGGTTTTGGTGACTTGTTTATTTATGATCTAAATACAAAACAACTTACTCGTTTAACTAATGATTATTATGAAGATATTGATCCAACATTTAATAAGGACGGAAGTAAAATAATATTTTCATCTGACCGCACAGACGGACTGTTTAAGCAGAAGTATAATCTGTTTGAATATGATCTGACAACACATGAAATTTCATACATGACAAATGTTAACGCAAATATTTCCACTCCGCATTTCTCTCCGGATTTTTCAGAACTTTACTTTACAAGCGATTATGACGGCACATATAATATTTGGAAAATTCCAGTGAACGGGGATAGGGCAAACGGAATGACTCAAGTTACAAAGTTCATTACAAGTGTTTATGATTTTTCATTTGTTGATAAGAATACTATGGTTACTTCCGGATTTGAAAATTTTTCTTTTCAGTTCTATTCTCTTGATTTGAATTCAACACAAAACGAAAAATACGTTGCATTTAATTTTGAGAATTTAGGCTCTAAATGGATTTCTGAGAGAATTAAACTGGCTGCTGAGTATGATCGTCTCAAATATGAAAAAGAATACAATTTAGATTATGCCGTAAGTCAATTAATAACCGATCCTGTTTACGGAACACGGGGCGGTGCGTTATTAAGTTTAAGCGATCTTTTGGGCGATGAACAATATGTATTTTATATTTCCAATACTGCTGAAGTACAAAGTGAAATTCTGAAAAATTTTAATATATCTTTGGCGCGTGTGAGTTTGAAAGACAGAACAAATTACGGATTTGGAGTTTTCAATTATTCCGGAAGACGTTACGATATAAGAGAATCAGACGAATATTTTTATGAAAGGGTTTTCGGCGGCTATATTTCTCTTATTTATCCGTTCTCCTCATTTCAACGTCTCGAAGCTGAAATGGACATAGCAAATTCAGATAAAGAATTATCCGGAAGTTTCATTACAAGAAAATCTCTTTTGGTTACTAACACAATCTCTTTTGTTCATGACAATTCTATTTGGGTTGTTACAGGTCCAGTTGATGGTTCACGATTTAGATTATTACTCGGTTACACAAGCGATGTGAAATACAGTAACGTAAACTACTATTCCCTTATAGCAGATTACAGAAAGTATTTCCGTTTAGGCCTAAGAAGCAGTTTAGCTACAAGAGCCGCAATTTTTATTAACGACGGGAAAGAAGCTAGAAGGTATTTCGCGGGCGGAAGCTGGGATTTACGCGGTTGGGATCGTTGGTCTATACGCGGCGAGAAAATGTGGTTATCATCAATCGAATTAAGATTTCCTCTTGTTGATCAATTTACAATCAATTTCCCATTCTTTGGTTTATCATTTTTCCAGATAAGAGGAGCGGCATTTTTTGATGCGGGAGCTGCATGGGATAAAAATTATAAAGAAACATTAGGAAGCATAGGTGCAGGAATTAGAATAAATATATTCAATGCATTTGCTTTGAGATATGATATTGGTAAAAAAATTGAAAAAGATTTTACTCAATTTCAACCGGGATTATTTTATCAGTTTTTCTTCGGATGGGATTTTTGAAAAAGTTATATATCAAATGTAACACAGTAATTATTGCTCTAATTCTTGTTAGCTGCACACAGCCAATAGCTTTCAAAAATATGATCATTGGCGGTTCGGGATATTTTATGTTCGGAAAAAATCCTGAAAGAAGTTTTTATCAAAATATATCTATTGAGCCGGATATAAAATTAAAATGGAGTGTAGAAACCAGCGGAAGCCAAACTAATACATCTGTTATTATTTATGATAATGTACTTTTCGTTGGAGATTTATCCGGCAAACTATATGCGTTTGATAGAACTTCAGGTAAAATGTTCGGTTATGAAAAATATACCGGCTCTCTTTCAGTTGCTCCTATAGTAAGTAATTTAAGAATATTTATTTTGCTTAATCAGTTCAATGAAAAATATTCAGTGCTTAAGCTTTTTGATTACATTAATGGAAATATTTTATTGGAATCAAAGTTCTACGGCAGTGTGCAGAATGAAATGTTAAAGCTAAGTGATGGAATTGTTGTGCTTACTGATCAAGGTGAAATTATTAAATTTAATTTTGTAGGATCAAAAGAGTGGAATTTAAATACGGAAGTCTCTACAAAAACCTCGCCTGCATCGAATGGAAATTTAATTCTTTTTGGCAATGAAAAAGGTGAATTGATTGCAATTTCATCTCATACTGGAGAAATAAAATATAGAACAAAAATAAGTAATGGTATTGAAGGGGATTTTTCGATAGACGGAAATTATGCGTACTTCGGAGATAATAACGGAAAATTGTTTTGTGTCTTGGTTGGTGATGGTAGAGTTGTATGGACAATTGATACCAAAAGTAAAATTCTTTCTACCCCGGTACTAAATAATGAAAATGTATTTGTTGGAAATCTTGCAGGTGAAATATTTTGTATCAATAAATCATCTGGCAAGGTAGTATGGAAAATTGAGACAGGCGGAATTATAAATACCGCTCCAACTGTATTCAAAAATTATCTTGTTCAACCTGATCTGAACAGAAAAGTTTTTTTTATTGATACTAACAACGGTGAAATAACCAAAACATATGATTTTGAAAAGAGAGTCAAACTCTCCCCGGTTTATTACGACGGCATTTTATATTTAGGTGTTGATAAAGGAATAATCAATGCGTATCAGATCTCAAATAAAGAATAATAATTTTATTATAAAACTGATTACTGTTTTTTTAATCTCTTTTGCGAGCAGCATTGCTCAAGATTGCAAAAGCAAGGTCGAAATTACTGCTAATAATTTAGGCGCCAACATTTATATTGATTCATTATTTATTGCGAAAGGCAAAACTGAGATTAGTCTTTCTAAAGGAAACCATTTATTATTTATTAAAAATCCCTCCTTGATGTGGGGTAAGAAAAATATTTATGATACTCTTAGAATTGAAGAATGTGATAAAAACTATAAGTTCAATTATGATTTGAAAGGGGAAGAGAATTCTTTAATCCAACCAAATATTTATGAGTACATTAATAAAAACAAGGCAGAAAGTTTCTTCGGCTCCGGTACATTTAAAATTTTGATCGGAAGTGCCGCGGTTCTTGGCGGAGTTGCCGCATATTTCAAGATCAAAGCCGATAAAAAATATGATGATTATCTTCAAACAAAAAATCATTCCATGCTTGATGAAGTTGATCGTCTTGATCTATACAGCGGAGTAGCATTCGGATTGCTGCAAATAAATTTCGGCTATTTGATTT
This sequence comes from Melioribacter sp., assembly GCA_012026935.1. Lineage (GTDB taxonomy): Bacteria > Bacteroidota > Ignavibacteria > Ignavibacteriales > Melioribacteraceae > Fen-1258. Next base: position 34,115 of record VEPI01000172.1, read on the forward strand.
ATAAATTTCTCACCGATTAAATTTTTGCAAAGACGCCATATATGGCATCACATATAATTATTCATATGACGAAATACAAAGGATCATTTCGTATTGAATCTTCCAGATTGAAAACATGGGATTATTCTAATCCGTGGTGGTATTATATTACGGTAAATACCAAAATCCATGTTTCATACTTTGGCAGGGTCGAAAAAGGAAAAATGATTTTGAGTGAAATTGGAAAAATTGTAGAGAAATATTGGAAGGAAATTCCAACTCATTTTCCAGGCATTGAGTTGGATTATTATATAATTATGCCAAATCACTTGCATGGAATTATTATTATTAATCCCCAAGTAGAGACGCCCGATCGGGCGTCTCTACAAAACCCGCTTCTAAGCCAAATTATAAATCAATTCAAAGGTTCTGTAAAACGTTGGGCTAATAAGAACAATTATACGAACTTTTCCTGGCAGCCACGATTTTACGATCGTATAATTCGAAATGAAAAGGAACTATTTAACATCAGAAAATATATTGAACAGAACCCGTTAAAATGGGAATTAGAAAAAGATAAACTTGAAAATATATATGAATTATAAATATAAATTGATAGCACTGTACTGTCTCTAATAGCTAAGTGCTAATTGCTTTTTCAATGTGCGTCCAACCAATTATCACCGACACCCGTCTCGGCAACAACGGGAACATCTAACGGTAAAGCATTCTCCATAAGTTCTACAATTAAAGGACGCAGTTCTTCAACTTCATCTTTGTGTGCATCAAATACCAATTCATCGTGTACCTGTAAAACCATCTTTGTCTTTGCTTTTCTTTTTTCCAGCTCTTTGTGAATTTTAATCATAGCAAGTTTTATCATATCAGCCGCACTTCCTTGAATCGGCATATTAATGGCAACACGTGCTTCAAATTGCTGAACAACTCTGTTCTTACTATTAATGTTTTTCAAATATCTTCTTCGTCCATAAAGAGTTTCTGCGTATTCTTTCTTTTTGGCATTAGCAACACAGTCGTCCATGAATTTTCTTACGTTCCTAAATGATGAAAAATAACCATCAATAATATTTTTTGCTTCTGCATGTGTAATTCCCAATCGGGTTTTCAGACCGAATGGACCAAGTCCATATAGAATTCCAAAATTCACCTCCTTAGCTTTGCGTCGCATATCTTGTGTAACATCTTTTGGATCAACTTTGAAAATTAAAGCGGCAGTTCTTCTATGAATATCTTCTCCCGATTTGAATGCTTTGGTTAGAGTTTCATCCTTGCAGATACTTGCCATAATTCTTAATTCGATCTGGCTGTAATCTGCAGAAAGAATTACGTGATTTTTATCCCGAGGCACAAAAGCTTTGCGGATTTCTTTACCAAGATCAGTTCTGATTGGAATATTTTGAAGATTTGGATCGTTGCTTGAAAGTCTTCCCGTTGAAACAGCAGCTTGATTGTAAGATGTATGTAATCTTCCGGTGCTGGGATGAATCAACAGGGGAAGTGAATCTGCGTAAGTTGATTTTAATTTTGATACTTGACGGTAATCGGAAATTATATCAATGATAGGATGTGTGCCGCGTAAAGATTCCAAAGATTTTGCATCTGTAGAATATCCGGTTTTGGTTTTAGTTGTCTGCGGGAGTTTTAGTTTATCAAAAAGTATTTTTTGAAGTTGTTGAGTGGAATTTATATTAAAATTCTCTCCGGCATGATTTATTATTTCTTTGGAATAGTCTTCGAGTAAAATTTGTAAATCATCGCTAAATATTTTTAAACTCTTGGTATCAATTCTTATTCCTGTCCGTTCCATATCTTCCAACACCGGTACAAGAGGGAATTCAATATCATATGCCAGTTTTTCTAATTTCTCTTTTCTTAGTTGTTTATCGAGAAGTTCATAAAGTCTAAATGTTATATCTGCATCTTCTGCGGAATAATCCGAAAGCTGATTCGGATCTACCTCAAAAATATTTTCGGGATTCTTTTTAGACCCGATTAAATCACTAAGTGGAATTGGTTTGTACTTTAAATACTTTTCTGATAAATCATCCATGCCGTGTTTTTGATCCGGATCAATAACATAACTGGCAAGCATTGTATCGAAATAAAAATTCTTTACATCAATTCCGTAATGACGGAGTACCCCAATATCATACTTACCGTTTTGGCAGACCTTTTTAATTTTATTATTCTCAAAAACGGGTTTGAACAATTTTACAAAATCATCTGTAGGTAAACGGTCGGACATATCGGTCGCAAATAGGGAAGAAGATTCAGCTGAAGGATTTGTTGCAACAAAAAATGCCTCTTTCGGTTTTACTGCAAATGAACATCCGGCAAGATTAACATTTAAAGTATCAAGACCGTCTGTTTCGGTATCGAAGACAAATAATTCACTATCTAATAATTTCTGTACAAGTTCTTTAGCGTCTTTATAAGATAATATCAATTTATACTTCACTTTGCCTTTATCGAAAACAGCAACTTCTGAATTGTCCGTTTCCACAACAGGTTCTTCTTTTATTTTTTCTTTAATTGGTTCTTGTAAATTCTGTTCAAGAAAAAGCTTTTTTAGTTTATTTGCGAATGATTTGAATTCAAGAATCCCGAAAATCTTTAGAAGTTTTTCAATATCGGGATTATGGAATTTTGCTTCATCAAAATTCATGTGGAATGGTGTATCGGTTTTAATTGTAGCAAGTTCTTTTGAAAGGAATGCGTTTTCTTTGCTCTCGGTAAGTTTGTTAACAATACTTGCTTTATCAATTTGGTTTAAATTTTTGTATATGTTCTCAAGCGTTTTAAATTTTTGGATTAATGGAACGGCAGTTTTAGGACCGATACCCGCAACTCCCGGTATATCATCGGACGAATCACCAACCAGTGCAAGATAATCTATCATTTGAATCGGCTCAAAACCCATTTCTTCGCGTACTTTATCTTCATCAAGAATCACAATCTCATCAGTTGATTTCCCCGGTTTTACGACCCTAATATTTTCTGAAATTAGTTGAATGTAGTCTTTATCCGGAGTGATAGCATAACAATCAAAGCCTTGTTTCTCAGCTTCTTTAACTGCTGTGCCTATTAGATCATCAGCTTCGTAGCCGGGTAAAATATAAATTGGAATATTAAACGCTTCTATAATTTCTTTTATCCTTTGAATTTGCGGAATCATATCTTCAGGCATTGCTTCGCGGGATGATTTATAATGCTCATACCTCTCATGTCTAAAAGTTTTTTCTTTTGAATCAAAACCGACTGCGAGGTAATCCGGTTTGGTGTCTTCTATAATTTTGAAGAGTTGATTCAGAAATCCAAAAACTGCGGATGTTGGTTCTCCGCCGGCTGTTACAAGAGGACGGGAGATAAAAGCATAGTATCCCTTGTAAGCGAGTGCCATGGCATCAATAATTACAAATTTTCTCTTTATAGAATTTTTACTGTTAGTTGTTTTTTTAACGGTGCCCATCTTAACTCGTTTAGTTATTTTGGTTATATTTTCAATAGAGAATATAGTTACATTCACACAATATCTACAAAACAATAGGACATTCTTTATGCGGATCCTTTTAAGAGTAATTATTACACTTGTTTTTTTTCTGCCTTTTATTTCAAATTGTCAAAATGCTCAAAGAGATTCCTTTTACGTTGCGAATTGGAACCTTGAAAATTTGTTCGATACAATTGATGATCCAATTAAGGATGATAAAGAATTCTTGCCTGATTCACCTCACCGTTGGGATGACGAAAAGTATGAGCAAAAACTTTCCAATCTGGCAAAAGTTATTAATTACATGAATAACGGATGCGGCCCGGATATTTTATCAGTTGAGGAAGTTGAAAATATAAATGTTCTTAAAAGACTGATCTATGAATTAAGAGACAGAGATTATATTGTTGCCCACAGAGATTCTCCGGATACAAGAGGAATTGATGTAGGGCTACTCTATGATAGAAGTATATTTGATATTGACAGCTTGGCTGCAATCCATGTAGAACTTCCTGATCACATCCCAACGCGGGATATTCTTCACGTAGTTTTGATCCATAAAAAGAGTAAAGAAAAAATTCATATTTATGTTAATCATTGGCCGTCAAGAAGGGGCGGGGAACAAAAATCGAATATTAATCGTGTGACAGCGGCGGAAGTTTTAAAATGTAGTTTGGATACGCTTACATCCACTTCGCCAAAAAGTAATGTAATTATCCTTGGCGATTTTAACGATGAACCGAATAATGAATCCGTTGAACGGTATTTAGGTGCAAAAGATTTTAATTGCAACGATAAAACAAATTCAGCATTTGTTAATCTGGCCTATAAAAAATTTTCTAATAAAGAAGGATCATATCTTTTCGGTGGAAAGTTTGATATGATTGATCAAATAATTATTTCCACAACTTTTCTTGATGGAAATCGTCTTGAGTATGAATGTAATTCGTTTGATGTTATTAAACCGCCGTTTATGATATCACAAGAGGGGAATCGAAAGGGTGGTGCAATTCCAACTTTTAATGGAAATATTTATGTCGGCGGTTATAGTGATCACTATCCCGTTGGTGCAAAATTCAGAGTGAAAGGGAAAGAATGAAATTCGAAAAAGTATTTCTTTTGTTTGGAGCTTCCGGTGATTTGGGAAGGACGGCAGTTGATTATTTTTTAAATCAAGATTACGATCAATATTATTTTTTTACGCGCAAAATATTTGAAGTGAAATCCGCTAAAAAAAATAAGGTTATTTTAATTTCTGATATGACCGGCGAAGAAAATGTTGCACAGGCTTTTCAAAATGTTATTCCGAAAGACGGTGAAAATTATTTTTTATTTGATACAATAGGTGCTTATACAGGCGGTGAATCAATAGCAGATACCCAGTACGCAGACTTCTTAAAAATGCTTAACATAAATCTTTGTACTGCTTTCTTAATATCAAAATATTTCTATAAACTAGTCGAACATTCTAACGGTTCTTCGATTTGTTTTACAAGCGCACAATCAAGTATGCATCCGGAAGAAAATAGAGCCGCTTATAATATTTCCAAACACGCACTTAATTTTTTAGTTAGAACATTATCATTTGAGGGGAAGAAAATTAATTTAAGCGCTAACGCCGTTGCACCGTACATTATTGATAGTGCTGAAAATCGTGAATGGGTCAAAGATACGGCACAATTGGTTACAACTTCTGAAATTTGCAATGTAGCTCATTCTTTTTTTCAAAACTTTAAAACTGTTACGGGAAATATTGTTGAACTTCCAGGAAGTATCGGTTGAAATGGTTATTTTGTTTTTATAAAATAAATTTTATCTGAATAAATGGAGTATACATGAGTTTAAGTGAAAAAATAAATCAAGACTTAAAAGCTTCGATGCGTTCCGGAGACAAAATTCGTTTAGAGACGATTCGTTCCATACGTGCTTTGATTCTAGAATTTGAAAAAAGCGGAAGCGGCAAAGACTTAACTCCCGAAGAAGAAATAAAAATGCTTACATCTGCGGCAAAGAAAAGGAAAGAATCAATCGAGCAGTTCCGCAACGGAGGCAGAAACGAACTTGCAGAAAAAGAGGAAGCAGAATTGAAGATCATTGAAGAATATTTGCCGAAACAACTTTCATCGGATGAAATTTTAGAAGAGATAAAGAAAATAGCTCTTGAGGTCGGTGCAAAAGTAAAAGAAGATTTCCCAAAATTAATGCCCGCTGCCGCAAAAGCACTAAAAGGCAGAGCAGATGGGAAAATTGTTAAAGAGATCGTTGAAAAATTATTGAGCGGTAATTGAATTATCTTGATTATATAATCATCGTTATAATACTGATCGGGTTTTTACTCGGGTTTAAGGACGGACTTGTAAGAAAGATCATTGGATTACTAGGATTAATTTTCGGGATTGGATTAGCTTTTCAGTTTTCGGGAAGCGTCGGCAAATTGCTGGTTCGCTTTTTCAACAACGATGAATATTTATCAAGTGTTATAGCGGGTATTTTAATATTTTTAATTGTAATTCTAATTGCGACAATAATTAAAAGAATTGTGCATCCGTTCGATAAAGTAAACCGTTTAATCAATCAAGTCCTTGGCGGAGTTATAGGCGCTGTTCAGATTATTTATTTTATGAGTGCACTATTTTTATTTCTAAATATTTTTGGATTTCCAAAAACCGAACAAAAAAATAATTCGTTTTCCTACAACTTTGTTCTTAATTTGATTCCGAAGACAATAGATTTGGCGATGGGTCAGAAATCAAAAGCATCTGATTATTTCTAAAAATATATAGAAGAAAACGACATTGATAATCCATCGCAAATTGAATCGCACCAGAAAAAATAATGATTACTAAAGACGTTTTAGAAAAATTAGAGTTCTATAAAGTTATAACTCATATTGAGAAGTATTGCTCAACAGATAATGGCAGAAGTGCAATTCAAAATTTAGTTCCGCTTGAATCTATTGATGAAATAAAAAAAAACGGTGAGCAGGTAAACGAAGCAAAAGAAATTCTTATCAAGAATGATATACCTCCATTTGAATATTTACCCGATCTCAATGAAGTTCTTTCACGAAGCAGAATTGAAGGTTCAGTTCTAACTTCAAAACAAATTTTAGATGTTTTAAAACTGGCTGAAACTTCACGCAAACTTTTTCAATTCTTAAAATCAAAAGATAATTCAGAAACATATTTAGGGGAATTTTCCGATCAACTCTTAGTTGATAAAGTATTTGAACATCAGATTGGGAAAGTGTTTACCGAGAATGGTGAGATTAGAGACGATGCAAGTCCAAAGCTTAAAGAGATTCGAATTGAGATAAGAGAAAAAGATGCTGCGCTTCGTAAACAGGTTCAAAAATTATTGAAGCAGCTAAGCGATTCTTATTTAGTTCAAGAAGAATATATAACTCAACGTGACGGCAGAATTGTTCTGCCTGTAAAGTCGGAACACAAACGGCACGTTAGAGGATTTGTTCATTCTGAGTCTTCAACGGGGCAGACTGTGTACATAGAACCCGAAGAAACTTTGGAATTGAATAATGAAATCTTGTCGCTCAGCTTTGCCGAAAAAAGAGAGATAGAAAAAATATTAAGAGTATTAACTGAAAGAATCGGGCAAATAAGCATTGAGTTAAAAAAATCGCTTCAAGCTATTGCCAAATTGGATTCAATATTTTCTCGTGCAAAATACTCAATAGAAATTATCGGCTCGCATCCGGGATTTAATGAAGACAAACCCTTCGCTTTCATTGATGCGCGCCATCCAATTTTGATAAAACGGATCGGGCATAAGAATACTGTACCTATGAATTTGAAGATGGATAACGTAAATGTTATTCTTATTACAGGACCGAATGCAGGCGGTAAAACAGTGACTCTGAAAACAACCGGTTTATTGATCTGTCTTGCTCTTGCAGGTATTCCAATTTCGGCACATCCGGATTCCAATTTTCATTTTGTCGAAAAAGTTTTGGTTGATATAGGAGATGCGCAATCCATTGAAGATGATCTTAGTACTTTTAGTTCACATCTAAAAAATATTAAACATATTAGCGAAGAAGCTAATGATAAAACTTTAATAGTTCTTGATGAGATCGGGACAGGAACAGATCCGGCAGAAGGATCGGCTATTGCTACCGGAATATTAATTACACTCCGTGATAAAGGAGCGAAAGTTTTAGCAACCACACATCACGGAAGTTTGAAATTAATTGCAAACCAGTTGGATAAATTTCAGAATGCTTCTATGGAATTTGATACCGATGAATTGAAACCGACATACAAATTTAATCAAGGAATGCCCGGCTCAAGTTATGCTTTCGAGGTTGCTAACAGAATCGGGTTTGATGAAAAATTTATTACTCTTGCAAAAGAGTATTTGGATACCGACAAAACCAAAATTGAAGATTTTCTTGTGTCGCTTGAAAAGAAATCAAAAAACTTAAAAGAACAATTAAATAAAATCGAAAGAGAGAATTCCAGACTGAAGGGATTAACAAATCTTTATCAAGACAAGATTGAAAAACTTGAGCAGCAGAAAAAAGAAATTTTAGCTCAAACGAAAGAGAAAGCTGAAACTTATTTGAGTGAGGTAAACAAAAAGGTAGAGGAATCAATAAGAAATATCCGCGAGTCGCAGGCTAAGAAAGAAGTAATTAAAGAAGAAAAAATGAAGATTGAAGAGATCAAAAAAGAAAGTACCATAATCTTTAAGAAGGAGAAGAAGACTAAAGACGAAAAAGTTGAATTGACGAAAGGAGATTATGCTTCGATAAAGGATACAACTTCGGTTGGAGTGATCGAAGAAATTAATAAAGAAAAAAATAAAGCTGTGCTTAGTGTTGGTACGCTAAAAATCAAAACAAAATATTCTGATTTGGTTCCGGCCAGGAAATCTGAAATTGATCATAGAGAAAAAAAATCATTTAGTTTAAATCAAGATGAAATAAGTTATCGTCTGGATATTCGCGGTAAAAGAGCTGACGAAGCCGAGTTCGAAATAATAAAATTTTTGGATAACACCTACGTTGGTGGCGCTGACCGTGTTGAAATACTTCATGGAAAAGGTACAGGTGCGCTCAAACAATTAGTTCATGGAATTTTGAGGAATAATCATTCCGTTAAAAATTACTATTTTGCAAATATTGAATATGGCGGTGATGGTATCACTATAGTTGAATTCAAATAATTTATGATTAAAAAAATACTAATTGCTAACCGCGGTGAAATTGCTCATCGAATAATTAAAGCCTGCAGAGAATTAAATATTACTTCTGCAGCAATTTATTCCGAAGCAGATAAATTAGCTTTACACGTTCGAAGAGCAGATGAAGCTTATCTTATTGGACCGTCACCTGCAAGCGAATCGTACCTTAACAAAGAAAAAATTATAAAGCTGGCAAAAGAAATTGGGGCAGATGCAATTCATCCAGGATATGGTTTCTTATCTGAAAATGCAGAATTTATTCGAATGGTAGAAGAATCGGGAATAATTTTTATCGGTCCTTCTTCAAAATCAGTTAAGATGATGGGAGAGAAAACATCAGCAAGAAGATTAATGAAGGCTAATAATGTTCCGATAGTACCCGGTACAACAGAACCAATAAAAAATATTGAGGAAGGGAAAAAGATTTCTTCCGAAATCGGTTATCCGGTTATGCTTAAAGCCGCGGCAGGTGGTGGCGGAAAAGGAATGCGAAAAATTTCCTATGATGAAGAATTTGAATCTGCATACAATCGTGCAAAGAATGAATCACTAAAAGCTTTTGGCAATGATGACGTTTACATCGAAAAATTTATCGAGCGTCCGAAACATATAGAAGTACAAATTTTTGCAGATAAATTCGGAAATTATATTCATCTCTTTGAAAGAGAATGTTCTATTCAGAGAAGACATCAAAAAGTTGTTGAAGAAGCTCCATCAATAGCAGTTGATGAAGCGACAAGGAAGAAAATTACAACTGCAGCAATTGATGCTGCAAAAGCTTGCAATTATTTTAACGCCGGTACAATTGAATTCTTGATGGACTCAAATAAAAATTTTTATTTTCTTGAAATGAATACACGCCTTCAAGTTGAACATCCGGTTACAGAAATGATTACGGGAATTGATATAGTCAAACTGCAAATAAAAATTGCATCCGGCGAAAAACTTTCTCTGCAACAAAAAGATATTAAAATTCATGGTCATTCTGTTGAATGCAGAATCTATGCCGAAGATGTTGATAACAATTTTGCTCCGTCTACAGGCAAAATTGTTCATCACCGTTTAACTTCCGGCCCGGGAATCCGGATTGACAGAGGAATAGATGTAATGAGTGAGGTACCGATCTATTACGACCCTATGTTATCAAAAGTTATCGCTTGGGGTATTGACCGGGAAGAAGCGGTTGTAAGAATGCAGAGAGCCTTGGGAGAATATCAAATCAGCGGAGTTGTCACAAACATTCCGGTCTTCAGATGGATACTTAATCAAAAAATATTTTTAGAGGGAACATTCGATATCAATTTTCTTGATAACGAATTCATGCCGCTTGTCCCGGATAAATGGAAAGATACTTCATCGGTAGAGTATGAAGAAATTGCTGCAGTACTTTCAGCATTATTGAAATCACAAGAATTGGAATTATCAGTATCAAAAAATCATATTGATTCCAGTAATTTATGGCGGGATCAGAATTATGAATGATATGATAATTACCGTCAATAATAGAAAACGTTCTATCAGAATCAATAACGGTAATGAAATAGAAATCAACAACAGTAAAGTTCCCGTTGAGGTATCACAAATAAATAACAGCTCTTATTTGCTGAAGTTTGGAAATAAAATTTTTGAAATAACAGCCCATAAATTAGAGAAAGAGAAATATGGAATATTAATTGACGGTTCATATTTTGATGTCTTGGTACGTACTCAGCTTCAGGAAAATGCAAATGATCTTCAAAAAAATAAAAATGTTTCATCCAAGAAATTGAATATTAAGGCACCTATGCCGGGGCTGCTGTTGAAACTGAAAAAAAATATCGGTGATTTGGTAACAGCCGGTGAGCCGTTGTTAATCCTTGAAGCAATGAAAATGGAGAATGAAATTCGATCGCCTGTCAATGGAATAATAAAAGAAATCCTATTTAAGGAAGGACAGTCGGTAGAAAAGAATTCCATTATTCTGACATTTGAATAAGAAATCTTATTTGCTTTTAGAATACATTTACTTATATTTTCTAAGAAATTAATTCATTCAAGAGGAGGATATGTGAAGAAATTAATTACCTTATTATTAATCTCTATTTTATTTGTAAGCAGTGCATATGCAGGTGGTTTCCAAATTGGAACTCAAAATGCAAGAGCCATGGGGATGGCAGGTGCTTTTGTTGGTATGGCATCGGATGCTTCATCAATTTATTTTAATCCAGCTGGTTTATCAAATGTAAAAGGTTTTAATATAGTTGCTGGCACAACTTTAATCATGCCTACGGTGGATTTTACCGGACCAAAACCATTAACCACCAAGACAGAGACAGTTGCAAGAACATTTACTCCGATTAATTTTTATGGTGCTTACGCAGTTAATGATAAATGGACTGTGGGCGTAGGCGTTTTTAATCCTTATGGCCTCGGTTCAGAGTGGCCTGATGGATGGATTGGGAAAAGTTTAGCAGTAAAAACCGAGTTACAAACTTTTTATGTAAATCCTACAATTGCATACAAAGTAAATGAATATTTTTCGGTTGGTGTTGGATTTTCTTTCGTTATTTCCAAAGTAACATTCTTACAAGCAATTGATATTCCACCTATTCCTTTAGCTCCAGGTGCAACCTTGCCGGCTGCTAATAATGTAAAAATAAATTTAGATGGCCAGGGTGATCCTACATTTACTTTTAATTTCGGATTTTTATTTAAACCGGATGATAAATTTTCATTTGGATTTTCTTACCGTCATAATGTAGAATTGAATTTCTCAGGAGATCTTACATTTGATGGCTTACCGGCAAAACCAACAGGCTTCCCGGTCGGACATTCTGATTTATTCCCAAACGGCAAAGGAAAAACAACTATAGTTATGCCTTATGATATCCGTGGCGGTGTTTCTTTTAATGCTACAAAAGATTTGACAATCAATGCTGATGTAATGTTCGTAGGTTGGTCAAGCTATAAATATCTCAATGTAGATTTCGATAAAAATACTTCTGCTTGGAAAGATTTGATGTCACCAAAATATTGGGAAAATTCAATCACATTTAGAATCGGTGGTGAATATAGAATTAAAGATTTAGCACTACGTGCAGGTTACGTTAGAGATGGTTCACCCATTCCTACAAAATATATGGACCCATCATTACCGGGTGCTAACCGTAATGAATTTACTCTCGGCGTTGGATATCAATTTACACCTATGATTCGTGCTGATGTAGCCTATCAATATATTTCATTCAAAAATGATTTAGGCGATTCAGCAATGGGATTTAATGGTTTGTATGAAAACTCAACCAACTTGTTCGGATTTAATTTAGCTTTTAATTTTAATTAATTTTTTTTAAGAGGGATGATAGTTATATCATCCCTCTATTTTAATCTATTAGTTTATTACACGATTTATTTTTTGTTTTTGTAAATTAAGGATGACATTAGTCATCCTTTTTTAATTTATGCAGGTTTGATTATGAAAGCATTAGAAGTTTTTTCGATCATTCTTTTAATAGGAATTTTCGGATGTTCGACTTCGGAAGACACTACTAAACAGACCGAGAAGAAGGAACCTGATGTTTATATTTTTGACGATGTACAAAAAGATGCAGTAAATATTAATGATACAACTAAAGCTGTTCCATCTGTCGAAGAAGTAAAAGTTGAACCGGTGAAAACTGAACCAATTAAAATAGAACAGGCAATTAGTACTAAGAAATTTATTATTCAGTTAGGTGCATTTACAACAAAAGAACGTGCAGAAACTTTTATTAATGAAAACAAAAGCAAAACTGAATTAACCATGAGTATTGTTTACAGAGAACAAATAAAACTTTTTGCCGTTCAACTCCCGCCATTTACAACAAAAGAAGAAGCAGAAAAAACCCGCAATAATCTTTGGCTAACCCCGTCTTTCAAAGATGCTTTTATCATTACAGTAGAATAAACTATGAATCCGGTTTTACAAAATATTATTGTCACAATCGGTGGATTGGTATATGTGTTTGGAATAGTTGCAATAATGGATTTTGTAGTAAAGAAAGGATTTCCTCAGGATTTATCACGCAAAGTAGTTCATATAGCAGCAGGTTCATGGTTAATCTTTTGGCCATTATATAATCCAGAACATTGGACTAAATATTTAAATATTACCCCGGCATTAATCTGGACAATATTGCTTCTAATAAAGGGATTTACAGCTAAGCCTGATGATCAAGCAGTTAAAACTATGACAAGAACAGGTGATAGAAGAGAACTTCTAAAAGGTCCGTTATACTTTACAGTGATTATGAATATAATGGGAACAATATTTTTTTACTCGCCCGGTGCATTATTATCAATGGGTTTTCTAGGGTGGGGCGATGGATTAGCTCCGGTATTTGGCAAAAGGTTCGGTAAACATAAATATCATATATTTTCTGACAAAACTATTGAAGGAAGCATTGCCTTCCTTTGTTTCGGTTTTTTGGGTGCTTTGATTTTTAATTTACTATTCTTTGGACAAATCAATATATTATTATTAGTTTCAACAGCACTTGTAACTACAATTATAGAAGGATTTAGCCCAAAGGATGTTGACAATATTTTAATTCCTTTTTCTGCAATGATTGTCTATTATCTCTTTTTATGATAAATTAATTATGGTATTCATTAACAACTAATAAGGGGGCGTTATGGCTTTCTCATTAAACAAAGTAATGTTAATTGGTAATCTCGGTAATGATGCCGAGACAAGATTTACAACCAATAATTTATCCGTTACATCATTTTCAGTAGCTACAACAAACAGCTACAAAGGTAAAGACGGTAACTGGGTAAATGAAACGACTTGGCACAATGTAGTTTCTTTCAATCTTCCGGATTTTTATAAAGAATCCTTAAAGAAAGGAAAGAAATTTTATGTTGAAGGTCGAATTCAAAAAAGAGATTACACAGATAAAGAAGGTGTTAAACGGTATGTCACCGAAGTGATCTCTGAAAAACTTATTCCTCTCGAAGGTAGGGAAGCAGGCGGAGGAGAAAGTGCTGGAGATAAATCCGGATTTTCCGCAGGTGAACCGGACACAGCTTCACAGGGTGTTGACGACGATCTACCATTTTAATGCATATGTTGAACAAGCAAGGATAATATCTTAGTTGGAATTTGGCTGGTCTATAAAAATTCTTCTTATAGTAATTTGTTTTATTCTTTCGGCTTTTTTCTCCGGTTCTGAAGTTGCGTTATTTTCATTTGATAAAAAGAAAACACGCGAATTTAAGAAGCAGCATAAAATTATAGGCAGCTATCTCCAATCGCTATTAGATAATCCTCGCCGACTTCTTGTAACTATTCTTATTGGGAATACAATAGTTAATGTGGCAGCTTCAATCATAGCAGTAATGCTTGCTCTTGAAGCTGCACATATATTTAATTTTTCTGTTGAGTTAGCATTATTAATTCAAATTCCACTTTTAACAATTCTAATTTTAATATTTGGTGAAGTTAGCCCTAAACTTTGGGCAAACAAATATCCCAATCAATTTACGCGTGTAGTTGTAATACCGTTATACTGGCTGGGAATTATATTATATCCTATTTCAAAAATATTAACAGATCTACTAAAACTATTATCATCAAAACTGAATTTTGATAAAACTAAAACTGCTCTTCATAGTACGGATATCAAGGAACTTGCAGATTTGAGTATTGAAACAGGTACTATTGAAGAAGGTGAACACGAGCTAATTCATGGAATAGTTTCATTTAAGACTGTAACAGCAAGAGAAGTAATGACACCACGCGTAGATATTGCTGCTGTTTCTCTTGATGCAAATTTTGATGAAATGATGAAAATTATTAATGAGTCCGGCCACAGCAGGATTCCTCTTTATGAAAATAGTTTAGATAAAGTAATTGGAATAATTTACGCCAAAGATCTACTGCCGTATTTAAGTAACCCGGAAATTCGTAAATCACTTTCTCTTAGAAACATTGCCCGTGAGGCGATGTTTGTACCGGAGACAAAACTGATTAATGTCCTGCTGCATGACTTCCAGGAAAAGAATATGCATCTGGGAATTGTTGTTGATGAATATGGTGGCACATCGGGATTGATTTCACTCGAAGATATTCTTGAAGAAATTGTTGGCGAGATTCGCGATGAATACGACAGAGAAGAAAATGAAATTGTGAAATTGAGTGAAAATAGTTTTATGATCCTTGGTAAGGTTTCAATTGATGAATTGAATGAACTTCTGGATCAAGATTTTTCATCGGAGAATGACGATTATGATACTGTTGGTGGATTTATTTTTAATCAAGCCGGAATAATTCCACATCAGGGGTTTCACTTAATCCACAATAACTATAAATTTACCGTGAAAGAAGTAATCAACCAACGTGTAAATAAAGTTCTTGTTGAAAAAGTGAACTAGCTTATTGGATATAAATGAAAAAAGGATGTTTCATTTCAGCCGTTGTTGTGTTCACTCTTCTTGTAGGAACAGTTGTTTATTTTGTAAAATATAAAAAAGATTTCTTTAAGAATTTTTCAAGGGATAAGATCATTGGTGTGGCTTTTGATGAATTCGACAA
Organism: Melioribacter sp.; assembly: GCA_012026935.1. GTDB lineage: Bacteria > Bacteroidota > Ignavibacteria > Ignavibacteriales > Melioribacteraceae > Fen-1258. The sequence goes on from VEPI01000172.1 coordinate 49,360, forward strand.
GAAATTAAAAGATGTGAAGGCATCTGTTTACCGCGATTCGATGAAAATAGCCGTTCATAATTTTTTAGATGAATCAAAGAAATATAATTTCGATTCTGCAATCACACGTTTACAAGATGTTATGGACGAAGCCCGTTTTCTTTATCACGATGGTATTGTGGATTCGGCAGATTTTAATCATATAAAACAAATTATAAATCGTTATGAAAGACCAGAGAAAAACAGAAATTAAAGTTGGTGTTACAGTTTTACTCGGCTTAATTATTCTTTTATGGATTTATGGCTGGGCAAAAAATTGGACTGTTAGTTCACAGCGTAAAGAAGTTTCCGTTGAGTTTAGTTCGGTATCGGGACTTGAAGTTGGCGATGCGGTAACAGTTAACGGTGTCCGTAAAGGTTATGTTGATGATATAAAAATCAGCGGTGATAAAGTTGTAACACTTTTAAATATTCCTTCAGACATAATTATAAAAGAGGATGCAAAATTTTCCGTTATGATGCTCGATCTGATGGGCGGAAAGAAAATTGAAATTAAACCCGGCTCATCAAGTAATGAATTGGACTATAAAAAGCTTCAGCAGGGAAGCTTTGAAGGTGATGTTGCTTCGGCGATGGCTATGCTCGGTTCTGTTCAAAATGATCTTGTAGATGTGATCAAAGAAGTGAAAGTTTCTATTACATCACTTAATAAAGCAATCACCGATGAAAAATTTACAAGCGATCTAAAAACATCTGTAGAAAATCTTACCAAGTTGACGGATAATCTAAATAAACTTGTCGTGAACAATAAAGATGAGATAAGTAAATTATTGAAATCCGGGAATGAGTTAGCCAAGAATGTGAACAGTTTCCTGGAAACGAACCGCGACACAATTACTTTGACAATCAATTCTGTTCACGATGTATTGAAAACATCGAAGGAGATTTTGAGCAAGGTAAATGATTTTATGGATAAGACTAATAAGAACCAGAATAATTTTGGCAAACTGTTAAATGATTCCGGGTTGATGGATGATCTCAAAGCAACAATTCAGCAAGCAAAAGAATTGACAAAAATTATAATTGAACAATTGAAATCAAAAGGTTTTAAGGTTGATGCCGATGTCAGTCTCTTTTAATTTCATATTCAATTCAAAAATTCCAATTCGAAAGGGAAGAAAGTAATATGGTATTGGGAATTGGAATTGACATAATCGAAATTGAAAGAATTAAAAAGAGCATTGATAAGTTCGGCAATGCTTTCTTAAAAAAGATTTATACCAAAACGGAACTTGATTACTCACTTTCACGCAAAAACAAATACCAGCATCTTGCCGCACGCTTTGCAGCTAAAGAAGCGATCTACAAAGCACTCTCCAACGATACCAATACAGCTTATAGCTGGCAGGATGTTGAGATTTACAATGAATTGAACGGACTTCCGAAAGTAAAATTCTACGGCACACTAAAAGATTATCTCAATCACGGTAAAGAATTGAAAATTTCAATGAGTCATTCTGAAAATTACGTTACATGTGTTGCGATACTATCTAAATCTAAGTAAGCTATAGTAACCTAATACAGATTTATCAAGTTTAATTTATTACTCACTAGCATTAAAATAATACGCTACTCCAAGTGATAATTTGTTGCCGACTTTATATTCATAATCTTTTTTATCTTGATATACATTTACTGCACCGCTGCTGATAAGAACATTTTCTCTACTGTACGAACTAAAAATATATTGCCATTCTGCTTTTAAACTGATGTTATATGTAATAAAATACTCTGATCCCAATCCTAACATCATAATAAAAGAACTGCGGCTGAATTTACCTCCGCTGCTATAATCACCTATATCGTACCAATCGGCTTTCCCGATTGTTTTGATATCATATCCGCGGCTCTCTGCATATGCAGTTGCTGCAGACTTAAATGATTGCCATCCAATACCCAAGCCGACAGTCCCATAAAACGACAGATTTAATTCTTCAAAAGGAAATACTCCAACATTTCCGAATAAAAGTAAATTTGAATTTTTCTGTTCTGTTTGAGAGAAAGTATTTGAAAAATTCTGCCAAGTAAGATTTGTACCGTTAAATAATTGTTCATCTAATACTTCTTTACTTTCCGGATGTGAATTAAATGAATAATTTAATTCTACCGAAGCCATAAATATTTCCTCACGTATTTGGTAGCCGAGACCTCCGCCAAATCCCAAACCGCTTGATGTACCAAATTCTCCCGCATAGAAATAATTTGCCGCAGCCGGACCGGTTGCCTTGTATGCATAAAAGGAAACTGGAAAAGCTGTTCCGGAAAATATTGATGATTGACCGGTTACATAAAATCGGCTATATGATTTTTCATCAAAATCACCTTGACCAAAAACTTGAACATTTAAAACTAGTATAAGGGCGAGAAGAGTGAGGTATGAAAAAAGATTTAACTTTTGGAATTTACAGAACATACTTTCCTCCGGTAATATTTATTATAATTTATTCCTTTCTATGAAATAATAATTATCAGGATATTATGCCCTATCCCTTCTTTCAAATTAGCATAAAGACCAAATTATTCAAACAATATTATTAAACTAAACTATTTCTTTATATTTGTTGTTA